>NZ_KI912266.1:3856866-3923192 GCF_000235425.2 Pseudofrankia saprophytica | reverse complement strand
CCGCCGCGGCCGGGCCCGCGGCGTCGGCCGTGCCGGGCGAGGCCACGGCCGGTGCGGCCGCGGCGGCCCGCGCCCGCAGCGCCCGCTCCTCCCGCCGGCGGCGCCGCTCGAACCGCTGCTGCGCGGTGAGGGCGAGGATGCCGTCCGGGTTCTGCGCCAGGTTGATCGCGGCCAGGCCGGACAGCACCTGGGGCAGGTACGAGGTCTGCGCGACGTGGCTGAGCAGCTCGGGGCTGACCGCCGCGCCGAGGCCGGCGATCACCGCGGCGCCGGGCCGGCGCACCCCGAACACCACGATCGTCGCGAGCCAGAACAGCCCGGTCTCGACCGGGTAGTCGAGGTGGGTGACGCGGCCGGACGACACGGCGAGCAGGACGCCGCCGAAGCCGGCGATCGCCGCCGAGAGGGCGAACACCGCCGTCTTCGTGCGGGCGGCGGAGACGCCGATGGTCACCGTTCCCGGCTCGGTGGCCCGCAGCGCCGCCATCGCCCGGCCGGAGCTCGACCGGATCAGGTTCCGTACCAGCAGGACGACGATTCCCAGCACGATCGCCAGAAATATGATCATCGATCGGGAGTCGGCGAGGTCCACCGGACCCAGCTTCGGCGGGCTCAGCACCCATCCCCCGACGTCGTTGCGGCTCACCCCGCGCAACTGGAAGAAGAGGTTCTGGCAGATGTAGGCGAGCGCTAGCGTCGCCAGCGCCAGCGGCAGCCCGCCGAGGCGGCGCGCGGGCAGCGAGACCACGACCCCCATCGCGGTGGCCACCAGCGTGCCGAGGACCAGCGCGACCAGGAACGGCCAGTGATGGCTGGCCACCCAGCCGGCGGTGATTCCCGCGGCGGTGACGAACGCGGCCTGCGCGAGGCTGACCATGCCCCCGATGCCGGTCACCACCGTGAAGGACAGCAGCACCACCGACAGCGCCAGACCTCGGATGATCAGCGACTGCCAGTAGTCGTCCGCGAAGAACAACGCGTAGCCCAGGATGATGACGGACCACCCGGTCCACACGATCAGCTTCCGGCGCTTCGGCTCCTCGCCGTACGAGGGAGCGGGCGGGTCGTCGTCGATCTGGGTGCCGGCGCGGCGGCTGCGGTCGACGGCGAACACGAACAGCAGCAGGAACAGGAGGAAGAACGGCACTGAGGTGCTGAATCCGGTGATGTTGTCCGCGAAGTGGGCGTAGCCCACGACGAGGTTCTGGATGACCCCGATCAGCAACCCGCCGGCCAGCGCGAGCGGGATCGAGCGGAAGCGCGCGAACACCACGGCGGGCGTGGAGATGAGAACCACCGTCGTGAACACCGGCGTGTTGAGCGTGAAGATCGGAGCCAGCAGGACCCCGGCGAGACCGGCCAGGAAGCTGCCGAGCATCCAGGACGTCGCGGAGGTCCGGTCGGGGTCGATGCCGCGCAGCGCCGCCAGGCCGCGCCGGTCCACGACCGCCCGCATCCGCAGTCCCAGCCGGGTCCGCCGCAGCAGCACCCACAGGCCCACCGCCGTCACGACCGCCGCGGCGAAGACGGCGACCTGGTTGCTGTCCAGCAGGATGGTGCCGACCGTCCAGGTCTGCTTCGGCGACGGGCCGAGCCCCGGGATCAGGAACAGTTCCTCGATCCCGGCGATGCCCAGGTGGAACCACACGTTGAGCCGGTCGGCGACGAACAGGCAGATGCCGGGCACCGCGATCAGCAGGCCGACCGGGACCACTATCTTCACCGCCACCGAGGCGTAGGTCAGCCGGCGGTAGATCACCCGGTCCAGCACGAAGCCCAGCAGCGGCGCGAAGACCAGGATCGCGATGATCGCCGCCGGGATGATCGGGATCCCCGCGGTGACGTTGAGCTGCACGAACAGGTACGCGGTGGCGAACGCGACCGCGCCATGCGCGAAGTTGAAGATGCCAGAGGTCTGGTAGGTCAGGACGACGCCAGCCGCCAGAATGGCATACAGGCCGCCGGCGACGATGCCGCCGACGACCAGGTTGAGGAACTCCTCCACTACTGTGCCCTTCGCTGGAGACCCGGTCGGCCGGTCACTCGTAAGGTCATGGGCCTGATCAACCGAGATAGGCCGCTCGGACGTCGGGATGCGCCTGAATCTCGTCCGGCGTTCCCTCCGCGAGCACGGCGCCGAGGTTCAGCACCGCCACCCGATCCGACTGCCCCATGACGAAACCCACGTCGTGCTCGACGAGCAGGATCGCCACCCCCTGCGACCGCAGCCGCTGGATCTGCTCGCCGAAACGCTCCGTCTCCTGGTGGGACAGGCCCGACGTCGGCTCGTCCAGCAGCAGTAGCCGCGGCCCGTCGGCGATCGCCCGGGCCAGCTCCACCAGCCGCGCCTGGCCGATCGGCAGCGAGCCGGCCGGCCGGTGCCGCAGGTCCGCCACCCCGCACTCCTCGAGCACCGCGGCCGCGCGCTCGCGCCGCTCGGCCTCCCGCCGGCGGCGGGCGGGCGCGGCGAACAGGTCGGCCACCAGGCCGCCACCGCCACCGCGCCACTCCATCGACGCCAGCACGTTGTCCTCGACCGAGAGCCGGCCGTAGAGCTGGGTGCGCTGGAACGTGCGACGCACCCCCGATCGCGCCCGCCGGTCCGGCAGCTGGCGGGTCACGTCGACGCCGTCCAGGTGCACGGCGCCGGAGGTCGGCGGGGTGAGGCCCGAGATGATGTCGAACAGGGTCGTCTTGCCGGCGCCGTTCGGGCCGATCAGGCCGCGCACCTCGCCCGGCTCGACTCGCAGCGAGACGTCCCGGATGGCGGTGAGCCCGCCAAAGCGCTTGGTGATGCCACGGACCTCGCACACGGGGCCCGCCGACGCCGCGACGACGTCGCTGTCAGGGCTGGTCGCAACCACGCCCGCTCCTTCTCCGGCCCGCCTGGGCCAGTCGCGGCCGATGGGAGCGTCGGGCCATCCGGGCCCGACGCCCCCTCGACGCCGTTTCGCCGCGCGGGCGGGAAGGGGTGCCGGTCTTCCCGCCCGCGTCCTTCACGGGGAGCTAGTTCGCGTACGGATCGTTGCAGACGAGCGGGACGGCCAGCGAGTACTTTCCGTCCTTCAGATGGGCGGCGGTCGCGCACGGTGCCGCGTAGAAGTGGTTCTGCGGCCAGGTGGTCTTGCCCAGGAAGATGCCGTCGCCGTAGTGGAAGTCCGGGCCGTTCAAGGTGCTCAGGAACTTGTCGACGGTGAGGTCTTTCCCGGTCGCCTTGAGGCCCGCGATCACCATGTCGGCAGCGATCCAGCCCATCGCGCTCGTGATGGACAGCCCCGCGCCCTTCCCGTACTTGGTGACATCATCCGCCATCTGCCGGACCGTCGCGTTGTCCGTCGACTGGAAGGGCAGCCACTGCAGATAGGTGTAGGTGTCGTCGAGGGCCTTCAGTCCGGTCAGCCGCGGGTCGTAGCCCACCGCGCTGATCTGAATGCCCTTGTACCCCGCGGCCGTCATCGTCTGGGCCAGCGCGGTGACGTTCACGAAGTCGGTGACGTGGTAGATCATCGCCGGCGGCTTGCCGTTGTTGGCCGTCATGATCTGCCGGACCAGCGACGACGGGTCAGCCGGCGGCTGCCCGAACTGCAGCGCGTTGCTGGTCATGACGACCTTCAGCCCGGCGCGTTCCAGGGAGGCCTTCGTGTCCGCCACACCCTGCCGGGCCGCGGAGTTGTCGACGCCCAGCAGCACGACGCTCTTGTCGGAGGAGTCCTTGAGCAGCTCGACGTACGGGCCGTACTGGATCGAGTTGTACTTGTCCGGGAGCAGGCAGCCGGTGAAGCCGAAGGTGTTCGCCCGGTTGCACAGGCCGTTGTTGAACGACCAGCCGAACGCCGGCACCTCGTTCGTGCACAGCGCGTCCGCGTAGGCCCCGATCGGCGTGGCCACCGGGGCCACGGCGAAGACGTTCTCGTTCTCGGCGAGCTTCTTGCCGGCGTCCGCGTTCTGCTGTGCGTTGGAGCCGTCGTCGGTCATGCCGATGTAGTCGATCTTGCGGCCGAAGACACCGCCGGCCGCGTTCTCCCGGGCGAACCGGGCCGCCGCGCCCAGGTCAGTCTCCTGGTAGGTGGAGGTGCCGGCGTTGCTGAGCGTCCCGAGCCCACCGATCTTGATGCTGGTGTCGGTGATCCCGCGGGTTGGGTTCGGCGCCTTGTCGGCGCACTGGAGGCTGCTCGGTGCCGGGATCGTGTTCCAGGTGGCGGGGGTGCTGGCGGTGGAGCGCGACAGTGTCGCCGTCCCGGCGCTCGCGGCCGCCGAGGCCGTGCCTCCTCCTCCCCCTCCGCCGCCGTCACTGCCGCTGCCGCAGGCCGCCGCAAGAGCGAGCGTCGTCGCCAGCACGGGTAATAAGCCTTTCCGGAACCTCATGTACGTATGACCTTTCCTCAGTGATCGATATGTGGTCGTCGTGCCGGTGGACCGGCCGCGACAGTCCCGTGCCGCCATCTCGCCGATGCGGTTCGGGCCTGGACGGCGGCACGCCGCGCGGAATTCATGGATTGAGGGGTCGCGAAGCAGCCGACGGCCGTCAAAGGACGCGGCAGAACTTCCGCGACGATGCCGCGAAGCACGCTGAAGGCGCGCCTCGCCAGAAATGAGCACACATATCGGCGCTTCCCGAACGCCTGACGGCGGACGGTCACGACGGCCCTAAAGGGCGCGGCCCGCAACCGCTCTCTCGTCAGTACGCGTCGGTAAGCGACCCTGCCCACCGGGTGAGTACGCCCACTCGACCCGATTGGTCAGAACGTGAGGGACGGTCACAGTTTCCGGTGTCAAAGTCAAGACCTTGACGTTGGTCACCATCCGCGCACGGTCGACCACTCCTGCCGATCATCCGGGCGGCATGCGCCGGGCCGCCGCGAGCGGCCCCGGAACGCCCCTTCGAGTGGGCAGGCCGTCGCCACGCCCGTACCGATGGACGGCCGCGGCCGGGCCCACGGCCCCCGACCAGACCCGGCGGGTTCTGACCAGCCGGAAGACGCTTGCCGCCTCGTCGCGGAGCGTCTACATTTGCGTCAACTTTTCCAGACATGATCGTCAAAATATTTTTACGATCATGTCAGTTTCTGGCCCCGCCTCGGCGTCGGCCTCGAGCACCCGGCCGCCGGCGAGCGCCGTCGGCCGACCGCCAGGCGGCGGCACCTGGGCACGGAAGGCGGGCGAGCGGTGAAGGAGACACACGCGGCCTGGCCCGAGCGGCCGGCGCCGAGAAGCCACGCGCCCCCGGCGCCGAACGCCGGGTGATCGTCGAAGCGGACCGGTCGGCCGTCGACGGGCCTTGCATGTCTGGCACTGTCGCGATGTCCGCACCGGCCCTGAAGGAGCAGCAGATGGAGCCCGCCCCCCAACCAAGCCCGGCGACGGCGACGCCCCCGACCATCGGCGTCGATGTCCGCCCGCGTGCCCAGCAGCGCTGGGACGACGACGGGCCGCGCTCGCGGCGAGGGGCCGAGACGAGGGCACGCCTGGTCGAGGCGGCGAAGGCGGTCTTCGAGGAGAAGGGCTTCCACGAGGCCCGGATCTCGGACGTCGCCGAACGGGCCGGCCTGACCCACAGCGCCTTCTACCACTACTTCGACTCGAAGGAGGACATCCTGCTCGAGGTGGCCGCGGTCCTCGATCACACGCTGAACGCCGGCGTGGACATCATCCTGGACCCGTCCTCCACCGCGACCCCGCGCGAGCGCATAGCCGCGGCCATGCGCATCCGCCTCGAGGCGCATCGCAAGGAAGCCCGGATCATGAACGTGATCGAGCAGGTGTCGCGGCACAACGAGCAGGTCCGGGCGCTCTGGACCCAGTTCTACAAGCAGCACGTCAAGGAGATGGCCAACTCGATCGAACAGCTCCAGCGCCGCGGCCTCGCGGATCCCGCCCTCGACCCCGTCATGACGACCGACGCCCTGGCCGTGATGACCATACGGTTCGCCGAACAGTCCCTCCTGCAGGACGACGCCGGATACGACTTCGACGCCGCCGTCGAGCAGATCACCCGGATATACATCAACGCGCTGCAACTACGTGACCCCAGGAAGCCGCGCCGCCGCCGAGACGACACCGGCTGACGACGACACCGGCCATCGGCGCGCGACGTCGGCCAACCCGCACGGCCCGCGCCCCGGCGACCCGGCGCCCCACCACCATCCCGAACACCGACCCAACGCTGCGCGGCAGCAGGGAGAACAGTGCCTGCAACGGGGAAGACTCGTTCCGAGCCGAGGATGCTCATCGACGGTGAGCTGGTCGACGCGGACTCGGGCAAGACATTCGACAACATCAACCCGGCGACCGAGGAGTTACTGGGCCAGGTCGCCGACGCCTCGAACGCCGAGATGCGACGCGCGATCGCCGCGGCCCGGCGCGCGTTCGACACGACGGACTGGTCGACCAACCGGGCGTTGCGCGCGCGGTGCCTCCAGCAGCTCCAGGACGCCCTGGAGGCCGAGCGCGAGGAGCTGCGGGAGGAGCTGATCCTCGAGGTCGGCTGCCCGCGCATGGTGACGAACGGCCCGCAGCTCGACGACCCGCTGTCGAGCGCGCTGCGCTACCCGGCGAAACTGATCGAGGAGTTTCACTGGGAGACCGAGCTGCCCGACGCCCCCGCGATGGGCGTGCTCACCCAGCGGCGCATCTGGAAGGAACCGGTCGGCGTCGTCGGCGCGATCGTTCCCTGGAACTTCCCGTTCGAGGTCGCGCTGAACAAGCTCGGCCAGGTGCTGGCGACGGGGAACACGGTGGTGCTCAAGCCCGCCCCGGACACGCCGTGGAACGCCACCCGGATCGGCCGGCTCGTCGCCGAACGCACCGACATCCCGCCCGGCGTCGTCAACGTCGTCACGTCCTCGGACCATCTGGTCGGCGAGGAGCTCACCCTCTCCCCCCAGGTCGACCTCATCTCCTTCACCGGGTCCACGGCCGTGGGGCAGCGGATCATGGAGAAGGGCGCCGCCACGCTGAAGCGGGTCTTCCTCGAACTCGGCGGCAAGTCCGCCACCATCGTGCTGGAGGACGCCGACCTCGCGACGGCGGTCCTGGCCGGCATGGGCGTCTGCTACCACGCGGGCCAGGGCTGCGCCATCCAGACCCGGATGCTGCTGCCCCGGTCCCGGTACGCCGAGGGCGTCGAGATCCTCAAGGCTGCGCTCGCGGCGGCGCCGTACGGCGACCCGCAGCGCCCGGACGTGATGATGGGCCCGCTCGTCTCGGCGAAGCAGCGCGACCGGGTGCTCGGCTACATCGAGAGGGGCGTCCAGGAAGGCGCGACGCTCGCCCTCGGCGGCGGCCGCCCCGCGCACCTGCCTAAGGGCTGGTACGTCGAGCCGACCCTGTTCACCGACGTGGACAACTCGATGACGATCGCCCAGGAGGAGATCTTCGGGCCGGTTCTCGTCGTGATCCCGTTCGAGGACGACGACGACGCCGTGCGGATCGCCAACGACAGCCGGTACGGGCTTTCGGGCGCCGTCTTCAGCGGCTCCCTCGAACGCTCACTGGCCGTCGCGCGCCGCGTACGGACCGGCGACCTGGGCATCAACGGCGGCACGCCGTACGGCGCCGATCTCCCCTTCGGCGGCTACAAGCACAGCGGCATCGGCCGGCAGAACGGCATCGAAGGGTTCGAGCAGTACCTGGAGACGAAGTCGGTGGCCTGGCCGAAGGCCTGATTCCCCGGCTCGCGAACCCGCCCCTCGGGCACCCACGTCGGTACCCACGTCGTCACCCGACGTGGGTACCGCGGCACGGCCAACCCACGGATCGCCATCCACCTGCCAGTGACAAGGAGCGTCGCCGTGCCCGTGACGGCAAGCGGAAAAGACCTTTACTACGACCCCTATGACTTCGAGATCGACGCGGACCCCTATCCGGTGTGGCGCCGGCTGCGCGACGAGGCACCTCTCTACTACAACGCCAAGCACGACTTCTACGCGCTGAGCCGGTTCGAGGACGTGGAGCCCTGCCTCAGCACCTGGCAGACCTACCGGTCCGGGCGGGGCACCGTCCTCGAGATGATCAAGGCGAACGTCCCGAGCCCGCCGGGGTCGATCCTGTTCGAGGACCCGCCGGTCCACCAGGTCCACCGCGGCGTCATGGCCCGCGTGTTCACACCCAAGAAGATGAACGCGCTCGAGCCGAGGGTCCGCGAGTTCTGCCAGCGCTCGCTCGACCCGCTGGTCGGATCGGGCGGCTTCGACTTCGTCGCGGACCTCGGCGCGGCGATGCCCATGCGCGTCATCGGCTATCTCCTCGGCATTCCGGAAGCCGAGCAGGAGGCGATCCGGCGGCTCTTCGACGACAACCTGCGGCTCACGGACGGCGACGACCACGCGCCGCCCGACCTGACGCTCACCGCGCCGTTCGCCGAATTCCTCGACTGGCGCGCCGAGCACCCGTCCGACGACCTCATGACCGACCTCCTGACCGCCGAGTTCGTGGACGAGACCGGCACCACCCGCACCCTGACGCGGGAGGAGGTCCTGAACTACGTCTACCTGCTCGCCGGGGCCGGCAACGAGACGACGGCGCGGCTCATCGGCTGGACCGGCAAGCTGCTCGGCGAGCACCCGGACCAGCGGCGCGAGCTCGTCGGGAACCGAGCGCTGATCCCCAACGCGGTGGAGGAGCTCCTGCGCTACGAGTCCCCCTCGCCCGTGCAGGCCCGCTACGTCGACCACGACGTCGAGCACTGGGGCCAGACCGTGCCCGAGGGCAGCGTGATGCTGCTCCTCAACGGCTCCGCCAACCGCGACGAGCGCCGGTTCCCGGACCCCGACCGCTTCGACATCCACCGCGACGTCGGTCGCCACCTCTCCTTCGGCTACGGCATCCACCACTGCCTCGGCGCCGCGCTGGTCCGCATCGAGGGCCGGATCGCCCTCGACGAGGTCCTCAACCGGTTCCCCGACTGGGAGGTCGACTGGGCGAACGCCGTCCAGGCCCGCACCTCGACCGTGCGCGGCTGGGAGAAGCTCCCCGTCCGCGTTTCCTGACCGCAACGGAGGCACTCATGAGCGCATTACCCGACTCCACCGTCGCTCCGGCCATCCTTCCCGGAGCGGTGCGCCAGATCGGCTACATCGTCCGCGACCTCGACAAGGCCCTGGCCAGCTGGCTCGAGCTGGGCGTCGGGCCCTGGTACGTCCTGCGGGGGCAGACCGAGAGCGGGACCTATCGCGGCGCGCCCTGCACCGTCACCGTGTCGATCGCCTTCGGCAACAGCGGCGACCTCCAGGTCGAACTCATCTGCCCGGAGGATGACACCCCCAGCATCTACCGGGAGTTCCTCGACGCCGGCCAGGAGGGCTTCCACCAGCTCGCCTGGTGGACCGACGACTTCCCGGCCACCATGCGCTCGGTCGAGGCCGCCGGCTGGCCGGTGGTCTGGTCCGGCGACGGCGGTGGCGCCGCTCGCTACGCCTACGTCGAGCCGCCGAGCGGCCCGGCGACGATCGTCGAGATCATGGAGGCGACGGCCGCGACCGAGGGCATCGCGACCCTCGTCCGGCAGGCCGCGGTCGACTGGGACGGCAGCGAGCCGATCCGCGCCATCGAGCTGGGGGCGTGATGACGACCGTCGGCATCGCGACCGGCGCCGGGCGCGGCATGGGGCTCGCCTGCGCGGAGCGGCTCACCACCATGGTCGACACCCTGCTGCTGGTCGACCTGGACGAGTCGGTGACGGAGGTCGCCCAGAAACTTGCGGCCGCCAGCGGCACGGCCGTGGAGCCGTTCGTCCTCGACGTCACCGACGGCGACGGCCTGGCCCGGCTCGCCGCCCGGGCCGGCGAGCTCGGCACGCTGCGGGCCGTCGCCCACGCCGCGGGCATCTCGCCGACGATGGCCGACTGGCGCCGCATCTTCACGGTGGACCTCGTGGGCACGGCCATGCTCGCCGACGCGCTGCGCCCGCTCACGACGGCCGGGACTGCCACGGTGTGCTTCGCGTCCATGGCGCCGCACCTGATGATCAGCGAGCCGCACCCGGCCGCCGACGCCGTGCTCGACGACCCGCTCACCGCGGACTTCCTCGACCGGCTGCACGAGGTCCTCGGGGCGGCGGTCGAGGACTCCGGGCTGGCCTACTCCTGGGCCAAGCGCGGCGTGCAGCGCTTCGTCCAGCGGGAGGCGGTGCGGGTGGGGCCGCTCGGCGGCCGGGTCTGCTCCCTGTCGCCGGGCATCATCGACACGCCGCAGGGCCGGCAGGAGGCGGAGACCCAGCCCATCATGCAGACGCTGGTGGAACAGACGCCGCTCGGCCGCATCGGGCAGGCGGACGACGTGGCCGACGTCGTGGCCTTCCTCCTGTCCGACCAGGCCCGATTCGTCACCGGCATCGACATCCTGGTCGACGGCGGCATCTGCGCCGCCGTGCGCCAGCCCGCGGCCGCGCAGGGGTAGCCCGACGCAGCCCGACGCCGCGCCCCCCGAGTCACCTGAGAACGGCGTCGTGGCCCGCCCGGTGTCCGGACGGGGCCACGACGCCGTCGTCATCGCCGGACGACCGCTCGGCTTGTCCTGCTACAGCAGGTCGTCATCCACCGGCACCTCCGCGAGGTAGCCGTTGTCGAGCAGGTACTGGGTCTGCAGGTTCCCGCTCGCCTGGTCGCACTGCGATGAGGCCGTCGCCCCGGGGACCAGGGCGCAGACCACCTGGTACTGCACGCCGTCACCGGGCTGGTCGAACCACGGGCGGATCGCTCCGGAGTAGACGGTGATCGGGCGCAGCACCTGGTAGGCGTGGTAGTTGCACCCACCCGGGTTCGCGGGGTCGTTCAGGTTGGTGGGCGGAAGGGACCGGTCCTCGTAGTCCGTCCCCCGGGGGGCCAGGAAGCTACCGGTGGTCCGGCCGAAACGGTCGATCTGCTGGCCGGGGGCCAAGGACATCGCGGCCCGTACCGGCGAGCCATCGGTGTTGAGGTAGTAGCCGTTCTGCGGTGGGTACATCCAGTTCCCCGGGGTGGCCGGGAACGGGGAGAAGCTTGCCGAGGGGTCCCACCAGGTGGCCAGGAACTGCCGTTTCGGCTCGTTGCCGGTCCTGTCGTAGTCGCTGACCTGCTCGCCGACGTCACCGAAGAACGGAAGTTTCGCCGGGCCAAGGCGTGGGTCGTTCTGGAAAGAGGCGGCCGAGCACTGCTCGAAGGGATCGATCAGGGGCGCGCCGTCGGCCGCGGCCGACGCCGAACCCGCCGTGGCGAAAAGCAGCCCCCCGGCTAGCAGTGAGACAAGCGTGTTGCGAAGTCGCACCCGTTCCTCCCAGAGGTGACCACGGCGGCGTGATGACCTTGGAGATTAGTTAGATGATCTCCAGCCTGGCGGTGAGGTCGGACTGGTGCGGTATGCGGCGTGTCGTCGCCTTGGACCGATCAGGATCGACGCGGGGGCGCATTTCCGTCTCGAGCCGGAAGAAACGGGGTCGGTCGTCTGTACACGGCACCGACGGCGGCCGTGTGGGAAATCGCGGCAGGGCTGAGGGGCGCGAGTCACATCGCGCCGACACGGGCGGCGCTGGCGACCAGGACGTCCGTGGTGCGGTGAAGGAGTCGGCGATCGCGAGCAGTTGCTCCTGCGAGTAGGTCGTGGTCACCGCCCCATGTCGACGCCGAGCGGGCCGAAGACACGCGCGCGGACCTCGTCCAGCTTCGGGTTCGACGGCAGCGACACGACTGTCCGCCGCCGGTCGTCAGGGTCGGTCTGTTTCGCGCCGCTGGTGCTGGTCGAGCCGGATCGCTGGCCCACTCCCACCCGCAACGTGGGATATCCACGCCCCAGGCATCCCATATCAAAAACCCTGCTAACGCAGCCGAAGGCGCCCCACGCGCGACAGGGCCGGATACCTCATTCCCGTTGGAACGACAACCACAACGTGCGTCGCACCTCCCCTGTCGGACATTGCTACCACGTACCACTTGCGTAGGTGATGGCGCTCCAGTCCTCACCATCCCACCAGCGCGCAAGGCACTTACCTCCATCCCCGTGCATGTGAGCCGCACCCGAGCATGCCCAGGCGATCCACATTGCGAAGAGCTGAACTATGAGCCAAGTCGGGGTACTGTTACAGGAAGTAAGTTGAACGAAATGAAAGATGTGTACCGGGATCCGAACTGGTCGGAGTTCGGAGTTCGGATCTGGTATCGGTCGTCGCGCGGAAGGCGCCGCGCTTCGGTCCCTTGTGGCTACCCGAGCCGTGACACGAGATCGACGAACTGGCGCTGCTGCGCCGCGGTCAGGGGAGCGAGCACCTCCTCCTGGATCCCGTCAAGAACCGCGTCGAGCCGGAGGAGAGCTTCGGCACCCTGAGGGGTGAGCGTGACGATCTTTCGACGCTTGTGGTCGGGGTCAGACCTCCTCTCGACGAGATTCCGTGACTCGAGCTCGGTGAGAGCGGCCGTGACATCGCTTCGGTCGATGCCCGTGTCCCGGCCTAGATCGGCCTGGCTCGCAGGCCCCCATTGCTCAAGTGCCGCAAGCAGTCTGTAGTGATATCCGCGCAGCCCGTCACCATGGGCGTCGAAGCCGGCCGCCAGCAGTGCCGAGGAACGCGAGAAGGCGCGACTGATGAGCCAGGTTGGGCGCCCCGCGACCCGATCTGGCGCGCGACCGGCCGCGTCGTGATGCGCGAGCATGGCCTCAGGTTATCAGTTGTTGGCGAGGCCAACACTATGTATGTTGGATGAGCCAACATTGGTAACGCCAACATAGGAGGGCACAGGTCGACCGCGCCCGCTCCCCGCGCGCTCGGCCGCGGAAGCCGACCAGCCACAGCTCGCGTCTGGTCCACGACCCACCATGGAGATCCCACGATGAAGGCTGTGCCCACCCACGGAACCGCTCGCGTCCTCATCGTCGGGCGCAGTCCCGGCGTCCTCATGGCTGCCGCCGACATGCTGCGCGCCAAGGGCTATCTCGCGGACGCGACCAACCAGTTCGGCCAGGTACTCGACCACTACGACGTCAGCGATCTCGACGTCCTCGTCTTCGGCGGCATGGTGCCCGCCGACACCAAGCAGTACCTCCGCGACGAAATCTCCAGGCGCAATCCCGGGGTCACCTTCGTCCAGGGACTCGCCGGCATCGCCGGAGTCATCGCCGCCCAGGTCGAGGTCGTCACCCATGAGGACTCCTCGGGCGTGGCCGAGATCACATACGACGTCGCAGAACGAACCTGCCGCGTTTCGCTCTCCGAAGCCGTGCATATGACCGTCGAGGCGCTGTGGGCCACGTCGTTCACACCACCTGAGCCCACCAGCACCTCGATGCGGGTGTTCGATGGCGACCTGGCCGCCGGATCCCACGACATCACCATCCCCGACGCCGTTCCGCCCGAAGCTTCCTTCGTGACAGTCACCGTCGGTTCCCGGGTGCACGTCTTCACCGTCGGGCCCATGCCGAATTCCGTGACGAGGCTGGTGCCGACCTCGGCCACCGACCGGCGACTTCCCGACGTCGCGGCCGTCACCATTCACAGTGACGAGCAGGAGGGCAGACGCGGGGATGCCCAAACCTCGTGAGCGGCGACGCGCGCCCGCTGGGACCGCAGACCAGTCGGCGATGTGGATCTCGTCGGTGTCGGGCCAGTTGGCGACCGCGAGGGCGTCAGGGTGGCAGTGGTAGCTGGCGACGCCGATCCCATGCCGACCTGGCGCCGCTTCCCGCCCTCGTCCCCACTCGCCTTCGAAGATCACCAGGTACGTACGTGGATCCGAACTCCGGGCAGCGGCCAGTTCGGATCCGGATACAGAACTGGTGATCAAGCCCGTGGGGTACGGGTGTCTGGGCTGGTTGGCGGAGGTGCGGGGCCGAGCGGTCGCCGGCCCGTGGGCGTCGCCTTCTGGTGGCTGGCGGTCTTCGAGGTAGAGGTGTGAGTTCACTGGGCGGTGGAACATCAGTCGGACCTCGCCGCCGCCCGGCAGGTCGCCAGCGTGGCGCCGTAGGCGACCGGGGCTTCGCGGCCGAGATCGGTCGGTCGCGGCGCGGCTTCGGCGGCGCGCGGCCCCACTCACCGTTCGTCCCGCATCACCGGTTTGTCGTCACCGATGACGAACCTGCCAGCGGACATCGTTCCCGCCTGAGTCGATGAGTCGTAGCCGGGTTGTCGGTCTTCCTTGCTAGGGTTCACCCGTTTGACGTGATCTTTCAAGGCAGGGGAGTTTCGTGCGTCGGATCGCAGAGTTCGTGCTTCACCATCGCAGACTTGTATTGGTCGGCTGGCTTCTAGTCGTGGTCGCGGGCATCGCGCTTACCGGACGGACCAACAGCCGCCTGGTTATCGACTTTTCGTTGCCGGGGCAACCAGGCACCGAGACGGCAAACCAGATTGACACCGAGTTCACATCGGGCGGCAAGACCTCGCCCTATGTGGTCACCGTCACAATGCCGGCGGGTAAGGCCATCACCGGCCAGGAGGAGGCCGTCGGACGGGCGTTCGCCGCCGTGCAGCAGCAGGTGCCGCAAACCCGGGTGATCGACGAGGCGAACACCGGTGACAAGGCGTTCCGCACCAAGGATGACCACACGGCGTACGCCCTGGTCTTCTACCGGTTCGCCCACGACCCGACGGCGAAGTTGCCGACGAACGCCATCAGGGAGACGCTGACGAAGACGGCCCCCGCGGGTGCGACGATCGGCGTCACCGGCGAGGACGCGCTCGCCGTCGGCGACTCGGACGGCGGTGGCGTCGGCGTGTTCGCCGAGGTGCTCCTCGGCGCCGTCGGCGCGCTCGCGGTGCTCGCCTTCGTCTTCGCGTCGTTCCTGGCGTTCCTGCCGCTGGTCGTCGCGGCGGCCTCGATCCTGACCACGTTCGTCTTGCTGCTGCCGTTGACCTACCTCACCGACGTCTCGTTCATCGTCGAGTTCCTGGTGGCTCTCATCGGTCTCGGTGTCGCGATCGACTACTCGCTCATCCTGGTCACCCGCTGGCGGGAAGAGCGGGACCGCGGACGCGAGAACCACGACGCGGTGGTCATCGCCATGCAGACGGCCGGGCACGCGGTGATGTTCAGCGGCATCACGGTGGCCATCGGCCTGCTGGCGCTCGTGGTGCTCCCCGTGCCGTTCATGCGCAGCATCGGCCTGGGCGGCGCGCTGATTCCGCTGGCCAGCGTGTTCACCACCCTGACGCTGACGCCGGCCATCCTCGGCGGGATCGGCCCCAAGGTCGACTGGCCCAAGATCCGGCACGAGAACCGAGCCGGCAAGGCCTGGACCAGGTGGGCCCAGGCCGTGGTGCGCCGCCGGTTCGTCGCGGCGGGTGTGGCCCTGCTCGCCCTCGGCCTGCTCGTGGCCTCCTTCTTCGGCATCAAGATCGGCCTTGCCTCGTCCGACTCCCTGGCCAAGAACGGCCCGGCGTACACGGCGCTGGCGACGCTGCGGGACGGCGGCGTGCAGAACGGCGTGCTGACGCCGATGGAGGTGCTCGTCGACACGCCACAGGCGCAGGCCGTCGCCGCGGCGGCGCGGGACGTGCCCGGCGTCGACCGGGCCGTGGTGGCGACCGGCCCCGGGCAGACCGCCGGCGGGCACAGCATCGTGGTGGTGATCCCGAAGTCGGAAACCGTCAACTCGTCGTCCGTCGGACCGGTGCGCGACGTCAAGTCGGCGGTGAACGACCTGCCCGGCGTCGTCGGCGTCGCCGGGATCGGCGCGGACCAGATCGACTTCCTGAAGGCCGTCTACGGCAACTTCCCGCTGATGATCACGATCATCGCGGTGCTGACGTTCATCCTCCTCGCCCGCGCGTTCCGGTCGATCATTCTGCCGATCAAGGCCGTGCTCCTCAACCTGATCACGCTCGCCGCGACCCTCGGCTTCATGGTGCTGTTCTGGCAGCACGGCTACGGGTCCGACGCGATCTTCGGGGTACACGCGACCGGAGCGGTCACCTTCTGGATCCCGCTGATGGTCTTCGCGTTCCTGTTCGGGCTGTCGATGGACTACGAGGTGTTCATCCTGTCCCGCGTCCGGGAGGAGTACGACCGGACGGGGGACACGAACGGCGCCGTCGTCGAGGGCATCGGGCGCACCGGCCGCCTGGTGACCAGTGCCGCGCTGATCCTGTTCCTGGCGTTCCTCGCGCTCGCCACCGGTCCGGGCACCGACCTGAAGGTGTTCGCGACGGCGCTCGGCTTCGGCATCCTGCTCGACGCGACCATCGTCCGGTCGGTGCTGGTGCCCGCGCTCGTGTCGTTGTTCGGCAAGTGGAACTGGTGGTTGCCCGACTGGGCGGCCCGGGTGCTTCGCGTACCTCCGTCGCATCCGATCGAGCCGGCCGTCGCTGGCGCTGCCGCCGGCACCGGCGACGCGGTGGCGGTGCCCGAGCCGCGCGGTTCGGCCAGCCCGTCCGAGGTTCCCGACTAGCCAGACGGCGCCCGAGTAGATCCTTCACCCCGCGCGGTCCGCGCCGGCTCATCGGCCGGCGTGGACCGCGCGGCTTCTCAGGCCGCTATCCCGGTCTCGACGAGTCCGGTCAGGGCGCGGGGCAACGGGCCCTGGTGCAGGACGCCGAGGCGTTGGGTGGCACGGGTGAGGGCGACGTAGAGGTCGGCCGCGCCGCGTGGGCCGTCGGCGAGGATCCGTTCCGGTTCCACGACCAGGACGGCGTCGAACTCCAGGCCCTTCGTCTGCGACGCCGTCACCGCGCCCGGCACCCCCGCCGGCCCGATCACGACGCTGGTGCCCTCGCGGCCGGCCTCATCCCGCAGGAACTCCTCGATCGCGCCGTGCTGCTCGTCCTCGGTGACCGACCTGGACCAGGGCAGCACGCCGCAGGCGCGGACCGACTCCGGCGGCCGGACTCCTGGCGCGAACTCGGCGAGCAGCGCGGCGGCGACGTCCATGATCTCCGCCGGGGTGCGGTAGTTCACCGACAGCGACCGGTAGACCCAGCGGCCGGGCACATACGGCTCCAGCATCGTGGCCCACGAAATCGCTCCGGCCTCCGAGCGGCGTTGGGCGAGATCGCCCACCACCGTGAAGGACCGGCTCGGGCAGCGGCGCATCAGCACCCGCCAGTCCATCTCGGACAGCTCCTGGGCCTCGTCGACCACGACGTGCCGGTAGGTCCAGTCCCGGTCGGCTGCGGCGCGCTCGGCGAGCTCACGGGTGTCGTGCTCCACGAAGCGGTCCGCCAGGTCCTCGGCGTAGACCATGTCCTGCGCGAGCAGATGGTCCTCGTCGTCCATCAGGTCAGCACGGTCGATCTTGATCATGTCCAGCACGCTGGCGGCGTACTCGGCCTCGTCCTTGCGCTCCCGCTCGGCGGCCAGCGCGGCGACCCGCTCGGCCGACGCGTCGCCGCCCAGCAGGTCGACCAGCTCGTCGAGCAGCGGCACGTCCGACACCGTCCAGGCGGCGCCGTCGGCACGCAGCAGTGCCTCGTCGGCGCCCGCCGCTCGCAGCCGCTGCGGGGACGTGTACAGCGATGCCAGCAGCTCTTTCGGCATCAGCATCGGCCAGAGCTCGTCGAGCGCGGCGGTGAACCTGTCGTCGGCCGTAAGCTCCTTGAGCAGGTCCGCCCGCACGCGCTCCCACGCTGGGCGGTCCTCCCGGGTAAGCCAGCCCCGACCGATCCGGGCTGTCGCCCGTTCGGTGAGCACCCAGGTGACGATCTCGCTGAACACCGCGCGGGCCTCGTTGTGCGGCAGCCCGCTCGCGCGCGCCTCCTCCCTCCCCCACTGGGCGGTCTCGGCGTCGATCCGCACCGTGACGTCCGCCAGCTCGATCGCCACCGGCTGCTCCGGCAGCCGCTGCCGATCGGCGACCGCCGCGGCGAGCACGTCCAGGATCTTCCGGGATCCCTTCAGCCGCGCGACCTGCGGAGTGTCCTCGGCGGTGACGTGCAGGCCGGGCACGAGGTCGCCGGTGCTCATGAACACCACGGCGGACTCGCCGAGCGACGGCAGCACCCGGCCGATGTGGTTCAGGAACGCCGAGTTCGGCCCGACGACGAGCACGCCGTGACGTTCCATCCGCTCCCGCTGGGTGTAGAGCAGGTACGCGACGCGGTGCAGCGCCACCACGGTCTTCCCCGTGCCCGGGCCACCCTCGATCACCACCACGCCCGCGTTGTCGAGCCGGATGATCTCGTCCTGCTCGGCCTGGATCGTCGCCACGATGTCGCGCATCCCGTCACCGCGCGGCGCGTTGACCGCCGCGAGCAGGGCCGCGTCCCCGCGCTCGCCACCGCTGGGACGGCCGAGCACCTCGTCGGTGAAGTCGGCCACCTGACGCCCGCGGGTGTGGAACTGCCGGCGTCGGCGCATGTTCTCCGGGCTCGCCGCCGTGGCGATGTAGAACGCGCGCGACGCCGGCGCCCGCCAGTCGAGCAGCACCGGCTCGTACTCGTTCTCCTCGTCGAAGAGGCCAATCCGGCCGATGTACGAATGTTCGCCCGAAAGGGCGTCCAGCCGGCCGAAGCACAACCCGTTGTCCGCCACGTCCAGCCGCCGCACCTCCCTGGCCAGCGCGCGCACCTCGACGTCACGCTCCATCGGCGTTCCACCGGTCCCGCGCAACGTCGCCTTGAACTCGCCCTTCATCCGCGCGCGCTTGGCGTCGAGCCGCGCGTACAGCCCGGCGACGTAGTCCCGCTCGGACCGGAGTTCCTCTTCGTATTCCTGAGTCGACACATACCCCTCGCAGCGGCTAACTGATGTCGGACCGGGCCCGGCGGCCAGCGCGAACGTCGCCCGGTCCTGGCCTCGGCCAGCGATTCTGCGGCACCACCTGGGTCTTGCCGCAAGCCCCCAGGTGCGCTATACGTTGATAGTGGCGGGGAGAGTGTCCGCTCCTCCCCCACCATCGATGACAGTGCCAACTCGAGATCACACTGCCAACTCAAGATCACAGTGCCAACTCGAGCGACGCCAGGTCGCCCGTGCATTCTCACAAGGGTAGGGCCTGGCCAGGGACCGCGACGGTCGCCAGAGCACTCCGTAGCCGCTGAAGGTCCGACGGCGGCGGCTCGAGCAGCGGCAGGCGCACCGTCGGGTGCGGGATGATCCCGAGCTCGGCCAGGGCGGCCTTGGCCATGATGGCCCCCTGGGACGTGCGCATGACGGCTTCCACCAGGGGGATCAGTGAACCCTGGACCGTCCTCGCCGCGTCGAGGTCGCCGGCGTGGACCGTCCGGATGAGCTCGGCGTTGCGGTCGGCGGCGACGTTCCCCACGACGCTGACCAGGCCGGTGGCACCGCACGCCAGGTAAGGCAGGTTGAGCTCGTCGATGCCGCAGTAGTAGGCCAGCGGCGCGCGGGCCATGACGGACATCGCCTCGAACAGGTCGCCCTTGGCGTCCTTGACCGCCCGGATCCGGGGATGGCTCGCGAGTTCGATCAGCGTGGACGCCTCCATGGCGACCCCCGTGCGTGCGGGGACGTCGTAGAGCATCACGGGTAGCTCGGTGGCGTCGGCCACCGCGAGGCAATGGGCGACCACCCCGGCCTGGGTGGGTCTGGAGTAGTAGGGGCAGACGACCAACAACGCATCCGCTCCGGCGGCCTCGGCTTCGCGTGCCCGACGAATGCTGGCGGCCGTGTCATAGGTGCCGACACCGGCGACCACCCGGGCCTGGTTCTTCGCCTGGGCCGCGACGGCACGAACGAGCCGGGCTGCCTCGGGATCGGTCACAGTCGGCGACTCGCCGGTAGTCCCGCCGACGACGATGCCGTCGCACCCGGTGGCCAGCAGGTGGTCGACGAGGTTGGCGAGCCCGGCCTCGCTGATCGTGCCGTCAGGCCGCATCGGGGTCACCATGGCGACGAGGTTGGCGCCGAAGAGCGGGCCGGCGGCGTGCCGCGAGTCGGTCATGGGGTGACCGTGCCTCGACTCGAGGCAAGTGGTCCAGCGATGCTTTCTTGCCAGTATTACGTAGCCTGGCTTCATGATTGACGTCGGGGCGCTGCGGGCGCTGCGGTCGGTGGCCGCGCTCGGCACCCTGGCGCGGGCGGCCGACGAGCTCGGATTCACCGCCTCGGCGGTGTCGCAGCAGATCAAGAGGCTGGAGCGCGAGGTCGGCGTGCCCGTCCTCGCGCCGGCGGGACGCGGGGTCGTGCTCACCCCGGCGGGGAAGGCCATCGTCGACTCGGCGCCTGAGGTGTTCCAGGCGCTGGAGCGCTGCGCCGAGACGGCCCGGGCAGTCTCGGCGGGCGCGCCGCGCGGCGTCCTGCGCGTGGTCGCCTTCTCGACGGCCATCCGTGGGCTGCTCGCGCCCACCGTGCCGCGGCTGGCGACGCGCTGCCCGGACCTGCGCGTGCACATCACCGAGCAGGATCCCGACCAGGCCCTGCACAGCGTCGGTGCCGGAACGGCCGACCTCGCCCTCGTTCATGACGCCGACGGGCTGCGCGCCCCGTTGCCATCGGGCCTGGCCCAGCGCCATCTGCGCACGGACGTCGGCGACGTCGTCGTGAATCGGGCGCATCCGCTCGTGCGCCTCGACCCGCCGCTCACCAGAGCCGACCTCACCGGCCTCGCGTGGGTGACCAGCCCGCCGGGCACGGTGTGCCACCAGTGGTTCCGCCGGCTGTTCGCGGACGCGCCCGAGGTACCCGACGTGCGCCATCTGGTCGACGATTTCGCCTCCCAGCTGTCGCTGATCGCCTCCAGCGACGTCGTCGCCCTGATACCTCGCCTCGCTCGCCCGCCCCTGGGCGATCGGCTCGTCGCCCGACCACTGCGGCGACGACCGAAGCGCGAGATTCACGCGGCGTGGCGGCGCAGCGCTCAGGCCAGCCCGGCGATCCGGGCGGTGCTCGCGGAACTGGGCTCGGCCAACAGCTGCGAGGACACCCGCGACGATCAGGAATGACCGCGAGGGTGGGCGTCGGTGACGCCGTGGGCGGTCAGGGCCGCCCGCAGTTCGCGGACGGCGACGTGATGACGCGACTTGACGGTTCCCGCCGGGATTCCGAGCTCGGCGGCCACCTCGGCGTGGGAACGGTCGAGCCAGTACAGATGCACCAGGGTGGCACGGTGCGGCCCGGACAGAGCCTCGAACGCGGTGGCGAGGACGCCGCGCAGCAGCACCGCCTCCAGCTGGTCCTGGCCGGCCGGGTCGGGCAGGACGGGCAGGTCTCCGCCCAGCTCGAGCGGGCGGGCGGCGCGCCGGCGCAACCAGTCGACGGCCACGTTGTGGGCGACCCGGAACAGCCAGCGCCGTAGGTCCTCCTCCTCGGTGAGGCCGGTGAGCAGGTCGGCGTGCCGCCAGGCGCGCAGGAACGTCTCCTGGACGATGTCCTCGGTGCGCCCCGGGTCGCCCGGCAGCAGCCGGGAAACGTAGCGCTCCAGTGCCGGGCCGCAGTCACGCACCAGGTGGTCGCCGAAGTGCCGCCGCCGGGCCGCCTCGGCCCGCTCTGGAGCGGGCACGGCCGCGCTCGTCATGGGCAGTCCCTCCGCCTGGCTTCCGGTGTCAACGGTGGCCGAGCTGACGCCACGTCAGGCTACGGTCACTCCGGCGGAGGTGGACCGATTTGGGCGGGATTTGAAGGTCTTCCACCAAATGTTTACCTGCCGGCGGTGCGGCGGGCAGGACCCGCCGTACCGCGGCGCGCCGCGGCGGGCGAGCTCCGCGGGCGAGCTCCGCGGGCAGGCCGTCGAACGGCTCCACCGCAGGCACGTCCGGCACGCCGTCCACCCCGCCATCGGTCGTCGGCCGGCCACCGTCGACGAGGTTTCAGGTCGGCGTCCGTGCCGAGGAGACAAAAGCCTGTCGCGAACCGGACAGCGCCCAGCGGCGGGGTGATTGGCAGCCCAGGACGCGGGCGCCTGGATGGGTGAAGAAGAAGTAAAGAGCAGTAAAGAGGGAGTAAAGGAGGAGTAAAGAAAAGAGATCTGTCGCCAACCGGACAGTATTCGGCGGCGGGGGTCATTTATGTTTGGCAAAGCCTGAAGATCTCGAAGAGAAACCTCCGGTTAGTGGGCTCGTCAACCAGCCGGCAAGAAACCTCGACCATGGCTGCGCCATGTCGGGGAGTTCTATTTTTGTATGCCCTCCACCGTCGTTCGGAAAGGAGCTCCAAACAGCCATGACCCCGGCAGCGCAGGGGCCCAATCTCCCCGCCTCGACCGGCGATCCACTGATCGTGCTGGACAAGGTGTGCAAGTCCTTCGGCTCCCATCAGGTTCTCCACGACATCGATCTGACGGTCGACCGCGGCGAGGTCGTCGTGATCATCGGTCCGTCTGGGGCCGGGAAGTCGACGCTGTGCCGCTGCATCAACCGGCTGGAAGTGATCAGCTCCGGCAGTGTCACCATCGACGGGGTCCCGCTGCCCGTGGAGGGTCGGGCGCTGGCCCGGCTGCGGGCGCAGGTGGGCATGGTCTTCCAGTCCTTCAACCTGTTCAGCCATCGCAGCGTGCTCGACAACGTCACCCTGGCACCGGTCAAGGTGCGGGGAATTCCGCGCAAGCAGGCCGAGGCGACCGCACGTGAGCTCCTCGACCGGGTGGGGATCGGGGAGAAGGCCGACCAGCTACCGGCCGAGCTGAGCGGCGGTCAACAGCAGCGGGCCGCGATCGCCAGGGCACTGGCGATGGAACCCAAGATCATGCTCTTCGACGAGCCCACCTCCGCCCTCGACCCCGAAATGATCAACGAAGTGCTCGACGTGATGCGCGAACTCGCCGCATCCGGAATGACGATGGTCGTCGTCACTCACGAGATGGGATTCGCCCGCACCGTCGCCAACCGCGTGGTCTTCATGGACGACGGCCGAATCGTCGAGACCGCGCCGCCCGCCGAGTTCTTCGCGAACCCGAAATCCGAACGCGCCCGCGACTTCCTCGGCAAGGTCCTCAGCCACTGATTCTCAGCCGCTGACCGCCCGCGCTGTCTCCCTCGGGGCGCCGCGCGCGTACCACCGGTCCCACGGCCAGCCGAAAGGCTCATCGACGTTTCCCGCACCCGCCGCGATCCCGCGCGGGGAAACAGCAGGAAGGGAAAACCATGTCCAGACGATCCCGCCTCTCGGCGCGCCTGTCCGCCATCGCGGTCGGCCTCGCCGCCACGCTGGCGCTGACGCTCGCCGCCTGCGGCGATGACGACGGCAGCGGTCCAGGAGCGTCCCCCGCCGGCGGGGCCACGCCGGCCAGCGGTTACAAGCTGACCCAGGCCACGGACTTCCCGGCGAGCCCGTCGCTGGACGAGATCCGCAAGCGCGGAGAGATCATTGTCGGCACCAAGTTCGACCAGCCGCTGTTCGGGCTGCAGAACCCGACGAACGACAAGATCGAGGGATTCGACACCGAGATCGCCCGGCTGCTGTCAATCCGGATCTTCGGTACTCCGGACAAGGTGAAGTTCCTGGAGACCGTCTCCAAGAACCGCGAACCGTTCATCCAGCAGGGCAAGGTCGACGTCGTCATCGCCACCTACACGATCAACGACGCGCGCAAGAAGCTCGTCGACTTCGCCGGCCCCTACTACACCGCCGGCCAGGACATCATGGTCAAGTCCAGCGACACCGCGATCAAGGGCGTCACCGACCTGAACGGCAAGAAGGTCTGCACCGTCGAAGGCTCCACCTCGGAGAAGAACCTGCGAGCCAAGGCCCCCACCGCCGACGTCGTCCTCGTCGACACCTACAGCTCCTGCGCCGAGCAGCTCACCGACGGCCGGGTCGACGCGGTCACCACCGACAACGTCGTCCTCCTCGGCCTGATCTCACAACACAAGGACACCCTCAAGCTCGTCGGCAAGACGTTCACCACGGAGCCGTACGGAATCGGGCTGACAAAGGGCGACGACGCGTTCCGCACCTTCGTCAACGACACCCTCGCCGCGACCTACCAGAACGGTGACTGGGCGAAGGCCTTCCAGTCGACCGTCGGCAAGGTCGCGACCTCCGTCCCCACCACGCCCACCATCGACCGCTACACCGCCTGACAGCACATAGGCCCGGCCCGCTGACCGCCGCACCACCAGCCTTCGTTCGGAGCCAACCGTGAACGTCGTCCTCGACAACCTCGACGTGTTCGGGTCGGGGCTGTGGACCACCCTCAAACTCACCGCGCTGTCGTTCCTGCTCGCGCTGGGCATCGGAGTGGTCGTCGCGACGGCGCGAGTCTGCCCGGCCGCCCCCCTACGGGCGGCCGGGCTGGCCTACGTCGAAACGGTCCGCAACACACCCCCACTCGTCCTGATCCTCCTGTTCGTCTACGGACTACCAAAGACCGGCATCCGCTACTCACTGTTCATCTCGGCCGTCCTGGTACTGGGCGCGTACACCGGCGCCTTCGTCGCCGAGGCACTCCGGTCCGGCATCAGCGCGGTGCCCATCGGCCAGGCCGAGGCAGCCCGCTCACTCGGCATGACCTTCACCAAGACGCTGCGGTACGTCGTCCTCCCGCAGGCTTTCCGCACGGTAATCCCACCGCTGGGCGCGCTGCTGTCCGCACTGGTCCGCAACACCTCACTGGCCGCCCCGATCGGAGTACTGGAACTCACCGCCCGGGCCGGCCAGCTCAACACCTCCGACCCCAATCCCATCTGGATCTACCTCGCGGCCGCCGCCGCCTACATGGTCGTGACCTTGCCACTCGGCGCGGTCACCCGCCTCGTCGAACGCCGCGTGGCGGTGGCCCGGTGACCGCCGCCAGCGGGTGGCCACCCCGGCACGAGTGGTCACGGCGCGCGTCCCGCGCGGCGAAGGCATCCCTCAGCACGGCCCATCCAGGGAAAGGACGCCGCCGTGAGTGCCACTGTTCTGTATGACGAGCCGGGGCCGCGGGCACGGAGGTGGATCGCGGTCGGCTCCGTCGTCGGCGCCGCGCTCGTCGCCCTGCTGGTCGTCGTCGCGTTCGTCCGGCTGGCCGGGCACCACCAGCTCGACCGCGCCCGCTGGACCTTCGTCACCGACCCCGCCATCCTGCGATTCCTCGCGTACGGCCTGCTCAACACCCTGAAGGTGGCCGCCGTCGCGGGCGCGCTCGCGCTGACGATCGGCTGCCTGCTGGCAATCTGCCGGCTGGCCCCGGCGATGCCGCTGCGGGCCGCCGCGTCGACGTACACGCACTTCTGGCTGGCGATCCCGGTCCTGCTACTGATCTACTTCATCGGGCTCGGGCTGCCGACGATGGGCGTGGACCTGCCGGTCTTCTGGTTCCTCGTCCTGGGCCTGACCCTGTACAACAGCGCCGTCTTCGCGGAGATCTTCCGGACCGGCATCGTCTCGCTGCACAGCGGCCAACGGGAGGCGGCGGCGGCGCTCGGCCTCGGCTTCTGGCAGACGATGCGGCTCGTCCTGCTCCCCCAGGCGGTCCGGCGGATGGTGCCGTCCCTGGTCAGCCAGTTCGTGGTGCTGCTCAAGGACAGCTCGCTCGGCTTCGTCCTGCCCTACCCGGAGCTGCTGAGCCGCGGAAAGATCACCGGGCAGTTCGCCCAGTCCCCCCTGCAGGCCTACGTCGTCGTCGCCGTCGTCTACATCGCGGTCAACGCCAGCCTGTCCTACCTGGCGCGACGACTCGAGGCCAGGCAACGCCGACCGGCGGCGCAGGTGGCCGCTGAGACGCCGATCGAGCTGAACCCGCTGGTCGTCGGCGCAAACCTCAGCACGCCGGCGGCTTGAGCCAGGCACGAAACTCGCTCCCCCGGGTCCCTGCCCCGACCGGGCCAGACACGAACGGCGGGACCCTCGCGGCCGGCTCGCCGCCGTCCACACCCGCTGGCGCGGAACAGCGGAATACCCCGACGCCGCGTGGGAGTCGCCGCCGGCCTCGTCTTTATCTCCTAGTGCTACCTTCTGGCCAAGCAGGTGAATTCTCATGAATCGCGCGACGCGGGTACGGGGAAGCTCAGGTGGCGCCGACTGGCGGAGGCAGCGATGCTGTTGCTGGTAGTAGAGGACGACGATCGCGTCGCCAGTGCGTTGGCCGGCAGTCTCCGCCGGCACGGGTTCGACGTGGTCCGCGCCCGAACAGGCACCCTCGCGCTGGACCTGCTGAACAGCACCCGGCCGGATCTCGTGCTGCTGGACCTGGGTCTTCCGGATCGGGACGGCTTCGACATCTGCACTCGCATCCGTTTGATATCCGCGGTGCCGGTCATCATGGTGACCGCCCGCGCGGAGCAGGCCGACCGGCTGCGCGGCCTGTACACCGGAGCCGACGACTACATCGTCAAGCCTTTCGACGTCCTCGAGCTCATCGCGCGCATTCATGTTGTGACCCGACGTTCCCGTCGGCACGGCGACGAAGCCACCGGCTCTCCGGCCGAGCCGGCCCGCGGCGGGCCGGACCCCGGCCGGACGCGTGCCTGGCCGCCACCATCACCGGTGCTGGCCGGCCCTGGCCAGCACCGGCCTGGTGCTCTCGGCGCCGACGGCGACCAGGTGCTGTCCGTCGGGAAGATCTCCATCGACCTGCGGGCGCGGGAGGTCACCGTCGCCGGGCGGGAGACCACCCTCACCCGCAAGGAGTTCAACCTGCTGGCCCAGCTCGCGGGCGCGCCGGGCGTGGTTTTCCGGCGCGAGCAGATCGTCGCCGAGGTGTGGGGGTACAGCCCAGAAGGGGCCTCCCACACCCTGGAGGTGCATATAGCGTCACTGCGCGCGAAGCTCGGGGTACCCGGAGCCATCGAGACCGTCCGCGGTATCGGATACCGACTGAGCGCAAAGGCCGTCGGCTAAGCCTCTAAGCCTCGCAACCCGGCGCGCTAAACCCCCGATCGCTCTGCCGAGAATCGGCGCCCACAGATAGGAAATCCTGCCGACCGGCCATCGGCCCGCCCACGGACCATGCCTTCGGATAACCGCGCCGTCCGACGTGTCCAGACGTCGGTGTGGGAGGATCAGGCATGCGAGTCGCCCTGGCCTTGTCACGCCGGCCTGGCGTGCCCAGGTGGCGTCGTCTGCTCGTGCTGGCCGTCGTTCCCGCCGTTGTTCTGGTAACGGCCGGGCTACTCGCCTGGATTCGGTTCGACGGCGGCGGCCAGCCATATCGACGGGGTCCTGTCACGGTCTTCACCGGCGGCACCGGCGGCATCTACTACCGCTACGGCACGGCACTTTCCGCGTCGATCAACGGCTCGCTGCCGGGCGTACGGGCGACGACCATGGTCACCGGCGCCGCGGTGGACAACCTGCGGCGGGTCGTGGCCGACCCGAACACCTTCGGCTTCTCAACGATGGACGCGGCGACGGCCGCGGTGCGCGGGCAGGACCCGTTCGCCTCCGCACTGCCCGTCCGGGCCGTCGCCCGGATCTACGACGAGTACATCCACCTCGTCGTGCCACGGGACTCTCCGGTCAGGACCCTCGCCGATCTGCGCGGCCGGCGGGTCTCCACCGGCGCCCGCGACTCGGGCACCGAGCTGGTCGCCACCCGGTTGCTCGCCGTCGACCCCGCGATCGACGCGAAGGACGTGACCCAGGTCAACCTCGGCGTCGACCAGTCGGCGAAGGCGCTGGCGGACGGCACCATCGACGCGTTCTTCTGGCAGGGCGGGCTGCCCACCGTGACGGTCGCGGACCTGGCGCGGCGGTTCCCGGTCCGGTTCGTCCAGCTCGACGGGCTGGTCGACGCGCTCAACGAGGTCCCGAAGTGGGGTGCCGAGTACCGGCGCGGCGTCATCCCCGACGGCGCCTACGCCGGCGTCGGCGCGACCCCCACCGTCGCGATGGCCGACCTGCTCGTGACCAGCGCCGACACCGACCCGGGGCTGGTCCGCCAGGTGACCCGGGTGCTCTTCAACGCGCGGGAGACGATCGCCCGGGTGGTGCCGGTCGCGTACGCGCTGGACCCCCGCAGCGCCGTCGCGACCGGGCCGGTGCCGCTCCACGACGGGGCGGCGAAGTACTACCGAGCGGCCAAGGTCTGATACGCCAGGGATGCCGGGCTGGCAGGGCTCCGGGCCGCCAACCGGGGCTCTAGATCCCCGCGCCCGCGGGCGCGGTGGCCGGAGGCAGTCGCAGTGTCACCACCAGGCCGGCCGGCTCGCCCAGCGCGTAGCGGATGTCACCGCCGGAGGCGGTCAGCAGGGCGGTGGCGATGCTAAGGCCGAGGCCGGAGCCGCCGATGTTCACGTTGCGCCGGCTGCGCCAGAAACGGCGCCCGATGTTCGCCAGCTCGTCGACGGTGACCCCCGGCCCCTGGTCGCTCACCCGGATGAACACGCCGCCTGCCGGCTCGTCCGCACGGCGGCCCCCGGCGCGGGCGGCATCGCGGACCACAAGGCGGGGGGCGTCGCGGGCGGCCCGGCCGCTGTCGTCCCGCGCCGCGTCCGGGCCGGGGGCGTCGCCGGAACCGTCCGGATCCAGGCTGACGGTGACGGTGACGATCGAGTCCAGTGGGGAGAACTTCAGCGCGTTGTCGAGCACCGCGTCCAGCGCGCCCCCGAGGGTGTCGGCGTCCGCCAGCGCGGACGCGCTGGCGAGCCCCGTCACGTCGACGCCGACACCGCGCGCGTCGGCCATCGGCCGCCACGCCGCGACCCGCTCGTCGACGACGGCACGAACGTCGATCTTCTCCGGGCGCGGCACGTGGTGCTCGGCCCTGGCCAGCGCGAGCATCTCGTCCAGGACCCTGACCAGCCGGCGCGCCTCCACGCGCGTCTCCCCCACCTCCTCCTGCCACTGGTCCGGCAGGTCCATCGACAGGTTCTCGATCCGCAACAGCAACGCCGACAGCGGGTTGCGCAACTGGTGGGAGGCGTCGGCGACGAAGGCACGCTGCGCCTCGACGGCGTCCTCCACGTGGCCGGCCATCTCGTTGAACGACAGGGTCAGCCGGCGCAGCTCCGGCGGGCCAAAACTGCCCAGCACCCGGGCCGAGAGCCGCCCCGTCGCGATCTCGTGAGTGACCAGGCCCAGGTCGTGCACCGGGCGCAGCACCCATCGCGTCAGCCGCACAGCCGCCATCACCCAGAAGCAGGTGACGACGACGGCGGCGCCCAGCAGCCACAGCCACCGGCCCAGGATCCGATCGGACAACCGGTCCGTCGGCGAGATGGTCACCGCGGCACCGACGACGTCCTTGCCGGAGACGACCGGTTCGGCCACCACCAGCGGGCGGCCCTGCCAGGGCCAGATCTGGCCGGGGTCGCTGGACTGGCGGCCCCCCAGCGCGCCCTGCAGCGCCGAGCGCAGCTCGTCCGCGCGCGGGTCGACCCCCGGGCGCGACGCGGCCCGGATGTGCTCGTTCAGGTCGACGACCACCGCGGAGATCCCGTACAGCTGCTCGTAGCGGCCCAGCTCCTCCCGCAGCTCCAGCTCGCCGTCAGCCGAGGTCACCTGACCGGCGATACCGGCGAACCGCGAGGTGTCCGCGAGCCGGTCGACGAACATCTGCTGCTGCTGGCTCTGCGCGACGCTGCGCCCGAGCGGCACGCCCAGCGCCGCGAGCGTCGCCGTCATGAACGCGAGCAGGATCGTGAGCAGCCTCGTACGCATGCTGGTGCCCTGACCTTCTGTCGGTGCCCCGTGCCCAGCTCCTCGAGTCGGCGAGGCCGGTGAGCAGGTCGGCGTGCCGCCAGGCGCGCAGGAACGTCTCCGGGACGATGTCCTCGGTCCGGCCCGAGTCGCCCAGCAGCAGCCGGGACACATGGCGCTCCGCCGAGCTGACGCCAGGTCAGGCTATGGTCACGCCAACGGGCATGGACCGATTTGAGACGGATTTGAAGGTCTACCGCCGGATGTTTACCCGCCGGTGGCCGCGGGACGAGGGCCCGGGTGCGGCGCCGGGCGAGCCCCGTCAGCCCCCGGGGACGTCCTCGGGGACGAGCCGCAGCAGGTCCTCGGTGCTCGGGTCCGCCAGGTCCGCGACCCGCTGGGCCTGGATCTCGGTCATCCGCTGGAACACCTGCCTGGCGAGCCGTCCGTTGCCGAAGCCGCGGACCCGTGGGACCCCGGCAAAGTACCCGACGAGCGCCGCGCGCGCCGGCTCGGTGAGCTCGTACTCGTGCTGGGCGCACTGCGCCGTCACGATGTCGGTCAGCTCCTCGTCGGCGTAGTCGTCGAAGGTGATCGTGCGGGTGAACCGGGACGCGAGACCCGGGTTCGAGTCGATGAACCCGGACATCTCGCCGGGATAGCCGGCGACGATGACGACGACCCGGTCGCGGTGGTCCTCCATCAGCTTCACCAGCGTGGCGACCGCCTCCTGGCCGAAGTCGTTGCCCACCCCTGGCGGGACCAGCGCGTACGCCTCGTCGATGAACAGCACCCCGCCGAGGGCGCGGCGGAAGACGGCCGTCGTCTTCGGCGCCGTGTGGCCGATGTACTCGCCGACCATCGCCGACCGGTCCGCCTCGACGAGGTGACCGCGCTCCAGCATCCCGAGCGCGGTCAGCAGCCGGCCGTAGAGGCGGGCGACGGTCGTCTTGCCGGTACCCGGGTTGCCCGCGAAGATCAGGTTGCGGGACAGCGGCGGGGCGGCGAGCCCGGCCTCCTGCCGGCGGCGCACCGTCTGCATGAGCTTCACCTGCGCGCCGACGTCCCGCTTGACCCGGTCCAGGCCGACCAGGCCGGCGAGCTCCGCCAGCAGGTCGTCGAGCGACTCGGCCGGGGGCGCGTCCGGCAGGCCGTCCGCCTCGCCGTCGGTCCCGGCGCCGCCCTGGCCACCTGCCGCGGCCGTCGTCGGTTCCGTCCCGTCGGCCCCCTGGGCCGTGCCGTCGCGGCCGGACGTGGGAATGTTGACGGTCCGCACCCGGGTGACCGTGCAGTGCTCGAACGTCGGCTCGCCGCCGTCGGCGAGGCTCAGGTCCGTGTCCGTGTCGTGGACGTGCAGGCCGGTGAACCGGGGGGTGGCCCGGGCGCCGACGTGCAGCGCGGGGAACTCGGCCGCGGTGATCTCGCCGCCGTCGAACGCGCCGGCCGCGCCGTCGCCTACGAAGACACCGTTCTTGCCGGCGCGCGCGACCCGCAGGCCGCTGACGGTCGGGATGGCCGCGCGCCAGACGACCAGGCCGGAGCCGGTCGCGTCCGCGATCTGGCAGTCGGCGATCCGGGCCTCGCCGCGCTCGGCGACCACGACGCCGGCGGCGCCGGTGCGTTCGATCCGGCAGCCGGTGAGCGTCGCCTTCGCACCCGAGCCGACCCGGACGCCCACGTCGGTGCTGTCGGTGACGACACAGCCGGTCACGGTGGCGGGCGCCGTCGCGTTCGCGCTGATCCCGATGCCGTTCCCGGCCAGCTCGCAGCCGTGCGCGGTCAGCGTCGCGTCCTGCTCGGCGTGCAACGCGGACATGGCCGCGCCGCTGACCCGGCCACCCTCGACGTGAACGGCGGCCTGGCCGACCGCGTGGACCCCGTGCTCGGGAGTGGTCCGCAGGTGCGCGTCGACGAGGGTGACCGACGCGGCGCCGGCCGCATGGACCGCGCTGTAGCCGGCCTCCTCGATGGCCAGACCCCGCAGCGTGGCCTGGCCCGCGTCGGCGACGAACACCCCGTTGGCCGCCGGCAGGAACACCCGGCCGCCGTCGACCGTGATGACCGCCGATCCCCTGGCGACCAGGGCGGAGGTGCCGACGCGCTCCAGCACACAGCCGGTCAGCGTCACGGCGGACGCCCCGGCCACGACGATGCCGGCGCGGGCGGGCGAACGCAGCCGGCAGCCGGACAGCGTCACCGTCGCGGCGCCCTCGACGAGCAGGCCGTCCGTGCCGGCGGCCTCCAGCTCGCAGTCGTCGGCGAGGACCTCGGGCCCCGGCCGCGCGGCGGTGCCGTCCGCGTCTCCCGGGCTGTTCGCGTCCCCTCGGCCGTCGGCGTTTCCTGAGCCGCTCCCGCCCGCCGAGGGGCTCGCGCCGGGGGCGGAGGCCGCGGCGCTCGCACCCGCCGCCGTGCCCAGGCCGGGGACGCCGGGAGACGCCGGCGACGAACCGAGGACCCGAACGCCTTCGGTACCGGCGCCCCGCAGGGAGCAGTCGCGCAGCCGGACCGTCGCCGTGTCCTCGACGAGCACGCCGCTGCGGCCGGTCCTGGTGATCTCGCAGCCGTCGGCGCTCGCGGTGGCCTGCCCGCGGGCGCGCAGGCCGGAGCCGGTGGTCCGGGAGATCCGGCAGCCTCGCAGGGTGACGGCCGCGCCGGCGCTGGCGACGACACCGGTGCCGTCCACGTCGGTGACGACGCAGCCTTCCAACGTGGGCCCGCCCGTGCCGGCGGCGTGCACGCCGGCGAGCTGAGCACCGCTGATCCGGCAGTCGCGCAGCGTCGGCGAGGCGTCGCCGACGATCTCCACCCGGCCGTTGACGATCTCGCACCCTCGCAGGGTCGGCGCCCCCGCATCGATGACGACCGCGGGAAGTGACGGATCGATGCCCACGATGACCAGACCGGACAGCACCGCCGAGCCGCGCAGGACGAGCGGGCCGCCACCCACGAGCCACACGGTGCCGCCACCGGCCGCCGCGGCGAGCGTGACATCCCCGTCGATCAGGAGGTTCTCGGCGTAGCGGCCAGGCGGGAGCGTCACGGTCTGGCCGGGCGCGGCCGCCGCGAGCGCGGCGGACAGTGGCCCCGGTACAGGCCCCGGCCCCGGCCCGGGCCCGGGCGGCGGGCCGAACGGGGCTGGCGCCGGCCAACCAGCGGCCGGCGCCTGGAACGTTGGCGCCACGCTCGCCGCCGGCGCCGCCTGCTGTCGTGGCCTTCGCATCTTGTGGTCCGCTGTCCTTCCGCGTATCCACGGCCGTCGCGTCGTCCGCGTGCCGCCTACCTGGTGCCCGACCGCGAGTTCAGGCCCTTCGCCGTGCGCCGGGCCATAACCGCCTGAACCTCATTGTGGTCCCCGCCGCGTGGGAAGCGCGGGCCGGGGCGGCGGCAATCCGCACGGCGGCGCACGGCGTGCCAAACCGCCGGCCGTATAGTCGGGTCGAACGGGCGTGCCGCCCAGCCGGAGCACCCTCGTCTGAGTGGGCGACGGCGACTCCTGGCGGGTGAGAAGCGCTGGCGAATGACGGGTTGGTGACGTGGTGGAGCAGCTCGACGGGTGGCTGAGGCTGGCGAATCTGAAAGGGTTCCTGGTCGCGCTGTCAGAAATAGTCGGCTATCGGTTCGGCGAGCTGGATTGGGGCGCCGTCGAGACCGGCCTGGAGGCCGGGCCGGATGACGAAGAGTGGTTCACCTATCCGCTCGTCGGCCGCATTACCCTGGAGATCGCCGTCTCCCGGGTCGCGGAAGAGGGCGATATCGACGTCAGACTGCTGTTCCCGGCCGACGAACCTTGTCTCGGGAAACAGATCGAGGTCGCCTGGATGATTTTCAACCGTTTCGAGATCTCGCCGACCTTCGAGATGATCGACTGAGATCGTCGCGAACGCGCGCGGGCCGCGCGGCCCGAGGCGCGGGCAGGCGCCGGGGGGCGCCGCGCCGCGGTTCGGCGTCCACCGCGCGAGTCACCCGAGAAGGGCCAGCGCGGCCTCCAGGTACGGATTCTCGGCGTCGGGCGCGGCCGTCCAGGACGCCAGCCGCGCCTCGTCGGGCGCCGACGCGCCGCTCGGGACCGGCGCCGGTGTCGCGGTCGGAGTCGGGCTCGGGGGCTCCGTCGGTGATGGCGTGGCCGTGGGGGTGGGAGTCGGGGCCGCCGTCGGGCTCTGGGTGGACGTCGGCGTCGGCGTCGGCGTCGGGCCCGCGGTCGCGGTCGCGGTCGGGCTGAGCGTCGTGGTCGGAGTCAGGGTCGGGATCAGCGTTGAGGTCGGAACCAGCGTCGGAGCTGGGACCGAGGTCGACGTCGGCACCGGATGCGGTGGGATCGAGGTGGGTCCGGGTGCCGGGGGTGGCTGTGTGTTCCCGGGAGGTGGAGCCGTGGATGGCGTCCCGGTCGGCGCCGGCGCGGGCGGGCTGGTCGGCGACGAGGTTCCGGGAGGCGTTGGCGGCACGGACTGTGACGGGGACACCGACGGGGAAGGCGACGGCACAGAGGAAGGCTGCTGGGTTGGCTGCTGGCCGCTCGAGTCCTCCAGGAACCAGCGCTTGAGGAACAGGCTCAGCGTGCGGTCGGCGACCCGCTCCCCGGCGATCCAGCCGACCTCGGCCAGGCCGCCGACGTGGAAGAACCGCCCCGAGGCGTAGCCGTGGCCCAGGTTGCGCAGGAAGCCGATCGGCAGGCCAGTGCTGAATGTGCTGACGGCGCTCTCCCAAGGGCTGGCCCACTGCCACTCGTCGCCGAACGCGGCCCCCACCGTCCAGCTGCTCGCCGCCGAGAGAAGCGGGTTGAAGACGGCCCCGTAGGCGCCGGTGTCATAGGCGAGGCCGCGCCACCGCGGCGCGTACTCGTTGCCGGCGAACTCCGTCTCCCAGTCGTCCCTGGGGATGTGCCGGTTGTAGGGGAAGCCGTTGTCGACGTTGCCGAAGCCCAGGCGCCACCGGCCGACGCCGCCGACCTGGTGCAGCGTCGTCACGCCGGTCCGGAACGCCCCGCCGACCAGTGAGTTCAGCACGGTCTTCTCGACCCACTTCCAGCTGAACGGGTCGTCCTTGTGCTCGCCGCTCATCCCGTTGAATATCAGCTGGCTGGCGAACCGGGCCGGGAAGTCCAGGAGGACGTCCTGCGTGTAGTCCAGGAGCGCCCGGCGCGCGACCAGCAGGCTCCGCGGGATGAACTCGCCGACCAGCCCGTCCCCGGCCCGGTACTGCCGCATGTTGAGGTACCGGTTGACCCGGTTCCAGCCACGGATCTCGTTGAGCGCGCCGCGGTAGTCCATCTCGCGGCCGGCCAGGTCCCAGCGGCCGTGCGGGGTGGCGACCATGCGTATGCGCCCCAGCGGGTCACGTTCCCAGACCCGGCCGGACAGCGTACGGATCCGCAGCAGCCCGCCCTGCGCGTCGGTCTCCCGCCACTGCCCGTGGAAGGTCTCCGTCTCGCGGAAGCGGCCGGGCTCGAGCTCGACCCGCGACCGGATGACCTGGCCCTGGTCGAACTCCCGCCAGGTGCCGAAGCCCGTCTTCTGGCCGACCGGCCGGCCCACCGGGGGCGGCGTGGCCGCCGAGGCTGACTGGCCCGCGGGGGCTGGATGGCTCACGGGGGCTGGATGGCTCGCGGAGGCTGGATGGCCAGCTGGCCCACCCGCGGCCGGGTGCCCACCGGCCGGTGTGTACTCGAGGACCCTGCCCGCGTTCGACTCGCGCAGCACCCGCTGGCCGTCGGCGCTCAGGTCGTGCCAGACGGGGGCGCGCGCCGGGATTCGGCCCGTCCCCGCGACCGGCTCGGCCTCCCAGATGGGCTTCCCACCGGCGTCGGTCCCGTGCCGCCACAGCCGTGTCGCCCCGGTGTCGCGCACCGGGGCGCCGTTGCCGTCGAAGACCTGGGAGCGCCAGCCGGTGCCGTCGTGGAAGGTTCGCAGGGTCGTGCCCTGGTCGAGCGCCCGGCTGTCCCTGACAAGGACCCAGAGGTCCTCGTCCTTGCCGCCGTTCCTGACGGTCACCTTGAGGTAGTCCCGGAAGGACTCGTCGAAATGGTCGGCGTACCGCAGGTTGAAGGGGCCGGTCGGGCGCCTGTTGCGCGCGCTGATCCGCGTCCCGGCGAAGTCCTTCGCGTCGACGGTGACATCCTGCCCGCCCGCCCGGACCCTCAGCTGGATGCCGTCCTGGTCGATCTTCCAGGCCCAGTGCCCCCGGCTCGGGTGGCCGTGGCCGGTGACCGTCACCGTGATCGGGTTGCCGCCGGCGTCCTGGACCCGCCATGCGTCGGTCCGGCCGACCAGCTCGCCGTTCGTGTCCCGGGTGACCGAGACGGTGCCTGGGCTGTCGAGGTTGACCGCGGTGTGCGACGCGCCCTCGGCGAGTCCTCGGTCGTACACCGGCCGGTGCCCGGGCAGGTAGGTGACGACGTCGCCCGCGTCGCCCGCGGTCTGGCGGACGACGACCTGCGCGCCGTTCTCGGTGACGGTGTCGACCCAGTGCGGCCCGTCGCTCGCGAAATGGCGCACCCCAGCCGCCACCACCGTGTCGCCGGGCGCCGTGCCGCCCAGCTCCTGCCAGTGCAGGTCGCGCGGGCCGGCGTAGACGCCGGGGTCGGGGTGCGCCATCCAGCGCGTGCCACCGGCCTGGCCGACCACCCCCGCGTCTGCGCGGCCGATCTCCAGGACGTTGCCGTTCTCCAGCCTCCAGGTCCCGCGCGCGAAGTGGCCGTCGTGGGTGAAGTCGGAGAAGGTGCCGTTCGTCCGGTCCCGCACCGTCCGCACTCCGCTGGCGACCTGGTTGCCCTGGGCGTCGCGCTCGATCCAGCGGAACGCCCGGAAGCGGCTGTCACCGATGTCCCAGCCGGGCGCTGGATCGCCGGGGGCGCCCCGGCGGAGCCGGAGGTCGCTCGGCCTGGGGAAGTCGACGTCGCCGATATCCCGACGAACCCGCCACCAGCCAGGTTCGCCCGACGGGCCGACCGCGCCAAGGTCCTGCCTGGCCGTCCAGACCTGTCGCGGCGGGCGCAACTCGGCGTACCGCTGCAGGTCCAGCGCGTGGCCGCCGCTCATCGCCTCGCTGGCGCGGGTCAGCTCGCTCTGCGGGGAGAACTGCGCGAAGCGTTCGGTCGGCCGGCCGGCGGTGTCCAGCTCGTGGACCAGGTAGTCGAACGCGTCGCGTGGGCGGTGCAGGCCGACGAAGGGGAAATGGCCTTTCCCGAACACGGCAGGGTAGTACCGCTGCGCGACCTCGCCCGTCGTAGCCCGGTCCACCCAGCCACGGCCGTACCGGACCCGCTCACCTTCCGCCACGAGGCTGTGGTCGGTGCCGAAGCGGTGCCAGCCCCACCGGCCGGACACCTCCTGCTCGGCGCGCACCAGGCCGCCGTCGGGCAGGTTCAGGTACTCGCGCACCCGCGGCCCGGTCGGCCCGAGCAGGCCCGCCTCATGGTCCCACCACATGCCGTCCGGGATCTCGTCGTACGTGCGGTAGCCGCGCCTGGCCTCGAAGTGGTCGAGGCTCCGCCCGGAGTCCCGCCACTCGATCCAGTGGTGGCGGCCCCTGGCTCTGCCGAAGACCTCCAGCAGGTTGCCGTTCGAGAGCCGCTCGCGGACGTAGACGGCCGTCCTGTGCCGCGCCAGCGGGTCGACCAGCCGCAGCTCGCCGGCCCGGCCGGTCACGACCTCGCCCCTGCCGCCGTAGTCGGGTATCCGGGTCGCGCCACTGGCGTCTCCCGGGATCGGTTCGCGCCGTTCCCAGGTCCGCCCGGCGTGGTCGATCTCGAACGTCGCCCCGGACCGGTCACCGCCGCGGGCGAACGCCGACACGCGCTCGCGGCTCAGCGTCCCGTCCAGGTCGTACAGCCGGAAGTCGCCCCCGTGGCGGCCCGCGGTGGTCGTGACCCGGACGTGGGTGCCGTCCCATGCCGCCTCGGCCCCGCGGACCTGGACGAACCTCGCGGGCCCGGTCCCGCCCCGCAGGCGCGCGAGCACCTCGACGTCGAGGTCACCCGTCGTCGCGTTGCGCGCCGCGCGGATCATCAGGCCGTTGTCCTGCCCGTGGGCCGGTCCCAGCCGGATGTTGTCCAGCCTCGCCGGCTGGCCGTCGGCGCGCAGGACGATCCTCATGTCGCCGTTGGTGAGCTCTCGGCCGCCGCCCGGCTGGGCCTGGGCATGCCAGCCTGGCGGGGCGGTGTGGGCGCCGCCCCCGGCGCCGCCAGGCCCGTGGCCGGTATGCGGCGTGCCGCCGGCGGACGCCAGGTGCTGCTGCTGGGGCTGATGGTGCCAGCCAGCGCCACCGCCCGGGGGTTGCGCGGGGGCGGCGGGGTGCGCCCCGGTCGTGGGGTGGCTGGGGCTCGTGGGCGCGGGGTGACTGGCACTGGCCGGTGCGGGATGGCTGGCACTGGCGGACGCGGGGTGGCCGGGGCCGGTCGGCGCGGGGTGGCTGGGGCTGGTGGACGCGGGCGGCGGGTGAGCCACCGTGCCGTCCGCGGCGTACCGGTATTCGGTGCCGTCCGCGCGGGTGATCGTGCCGCCGCGTTCGGCGGCGGTGTGGGCCAGGCCCTCCTCGAGGGTGCCGTCCGCGTGGCGGAGGGTCGCCGTGCCGGCGGCATGGTCGACGGTGAGGTGGGCGTAGAGGTGGTGGCCAGGGTCCTGGAGGAACTTCCCGCTGCCGGTGAGCCGGCCAGCGCCATCGAACTCCCGGAAGTCCGCGATGCGGGCGCCCGACCCGTCCAACAGCACGACGTCCTCGAAACCGGTCACGGCGGCGAGATCGTCCGTGGTCAGCGCCGTGACGCGGACGCCATCGCCCTCGATCTCCTCGAACGCACCCCGATAGACGTCACGGGCTCCCGGATCGATGATCCGCCCGAGCCTGCCGTCGGCTGTGGCGGTGACCGTCAGGTGACGCCCATCCGCCAGGAACCGCGCTTCCGTGCCACCCCAGGCCACCGGCGAGGCCGCGAGCGCGCGCGGCGGCCTGGAGGGCCAGGCGTGGACCATCCGCCCGTGACGGGTGACCTGGACCCAGTGGGTGAGCTCGCCGGTGTTGCCGCGGACGCCAACGGGTCCGCCCTCGATGAGGACCCGGGCCTTGTTACGGACCCACAGGCCTGCGGCGTCCGCGTAGGCCGCGGCGTCGAGCGTGACCTTCTCGGCGTCGACGTGGCGCAGGAAGAGGCTCTTGAGCTCCGGGCCCGGGGCGTTGGCGAGGTGCGGCGCCATCTTCGCCGGGCTGACGGTGTAGGCGCCGTTGGTCCAGTGCCCCTGCGGGCTCATGCGCGGGACGGGCAGGCTGTGGCTGAAGGTGGTCAGGGCGATCGGCGCGTGGCTGCCGTCGGCGGAGACGAGCTGGTAGCCACCGCGCGGGCCGGTGGTGAGCCGCAGGTCGCCGGTGACCTGGCCGTCGGCGTGGTGCCAGACCGCGGAACCGTCGGCCGCGACCTCGACATGCCCAAGCGGCGTCCCGTCCGCGGCGGCATGGGTGATCCGGGCGTCGGTGAGCGTCCCGCCGGCGTCGAAGGACAGATGCGTGCCGTCGGGCCGGTGAAGGTGGAACCCGCCGTCGCCGTGGGGGGTGAAGCGCAGATCGCTGCTGACGGCCTTGCCGTTCGCCTCGAACCAGGTGGTCGTCCCGTCGGCCCTGATCCGGGTGCGGCCGAGGGCGTCCCCGTTCTCGAGGGTGTGACGCAGGTTCGCGTGCAGGATCCTGCCGTCCGCGTCGAGCTTCATCCGGTTGCGGCCCACGGTGAGAGTCACCGATCCGTCGGCGTCGTGCGTGACCGCCCAGGGGCGGGGGTGGCCGGCGACCCGGGCGGTGCCATCGGCGTGCAGGAACACGTCGAACGCCGGGTCACTGCCGACTGATGCCGCCAGCCGGCGTGGCTGGGCCGAACCGCCACCACCGGGCACACCGTCGAAGGGATCCGGCGCCGAGGAGGGCACCGGACGCGGTGGCTGGCCGGGCGGCTTCTCTCCGCCGCCACCCGAGCCCGCCTGGGGCCGTTCGCCCGCCGGTGGTGGCGTGACGGCGGTGTGCTCGACGCCGCCGGGTGACCCAGCCGGGCCCTGCGTCGTTCCCGGGGGCGGGTCGGTGCGCGCGGCCGGCGCGTCCTCGGCGGCGCGCGCGGGCGGCCCGTCCGCGGTGGTCAGGGCCCGTGCCGTTTCGTCACCCATGGTGGGGCTCGGCGTCGTCAGCTCGGCTCGGGCGTGAGCCAGGCGTGCCTCGGCCGCGTGCCGGTCGACCAGCGCCGTGATCATCGCGTCCGGGTCGTGCGCCCCGGCGAGCAACGCGGAGTCGAAGGCGGCGTGCGCCTGTGACACCTCCTCGGTGGCGCGCTGGTGAGCCGTCGCCGCGTCCAGCGGCTCACCCCGCCCGCCGGCCCCCGTGTCCTCCCGCGCCCAGTGCTGCTGATGCGGCTGCTGATGCCAACCCGCCCGACCGTCGGAAGCCGACGTGCCCGCGCCCACCAGCGACCGCTCCGGCGTGCCGGCCCCGGCCGGCGGCCGGAACTCGGGCCGGACCGGTACGCCGACGCCGTCGGTCGACGCCGTGGCGGCTGGCCGAGCGCCGTGGCGCTGGGCGGCGACGCCGGCGGACTCCGGGCGGCGCGCGGCCTCGTCCAGACCGGCCCCACCGTGGCCGGCGCTGGCGGAGTCAACCAGGTGCCGGGTGCCGGCCGGCCCCGTCTCGGCGAGCAGTTCGGAGGTGTCCGGCGTGTGCGGAGCCGGCTCGGCGAGCGCCCCGTCGGCCGGCGACGGCGTGCCCCGCGCTCCGGCCGGCGTCTCGTTGCCCGCGCCGAGAACCTCACGAGCTCGATCTGGCGTGGTGGCCGTTCGGCTGGCGTCGTCGGGCAGGCCCCCCAGATCGTGGGTGGCGCCGGAGCCGATCCGTACCTCCGCGCCGTCGAACACCAGGTCCCGGCCCGTCGCGGCGGCCGGCGCTGACGAGCCGGGGCGAGCCTCGGCCGGCAGTCTGGGCGCCGCGTCGAGCGGGGCCGTGCGGGGTGCATCGAGCGCTGCCCGCGCGCCGGGCGCCGACACGGCCGTGTCGGCGCCGGTGGCCCGGGTGACGGGCGCGGCGGTCTCGACGCGGGAGAAGTCGATCGCGAAGGTGTCGCCGCCGGTGCGCAGGGCGGTGACGTGTTCCGCGTTGGTGATGAGCTTGTGCTCCACCGGTCTGAAATCCGCGAGCGCCTCCCCGAGGCGCCTCGCGGCGTGCGCCTGCCCGAGCAGGTCCACCGCGTGCGTGGGTGCCAGGTGCGCCGTGGCCGCGAGCGCGCCGGTGTCGGCGAACGCCCGCGCGCCGGCATGGCTCATCGGGCTCGCGAGCTGGCCCGCCGCGGCCGCGGCGCCGTGCGGGAGGATCAGACCGGACGCACCCGTGGCGAGCGATGCGGACGCTCCGGCCGGTTCGAGCAGCGTCGCCGCGCCCGAGCCGAGGAGCGGGTTGTGGCCAGATCCGAATCCGAGCCCGGATCCCGTCGCGTGCCCGCCGGCCGCCGAAAGCGCGTGCTCCATCCCCGCGCCCGGGTACGGGCCGGCCGGGGAGTGGATGCCGAGCAGCGCGTCGCCGAGGTGCGCGCCGGTGTGGGTGGCGGCCGCGGCGGCGCCGGGGAGATAGTCGGCCAGGCCCAGGTACTTCGGGATCTGGAAGCCGCGGCCCAGGATGGCGAGGTCGTGAGCGCCCCAGACCCCGAGAGCCCCGATCTCGTTGGCTTCGAGGGGTGTGAAGATCCGTAGCCACTTCAGGTCGTGGAACTGGTTGGCGAAGCCGGCTTTCGTGCTCTGCCAGGGGTGCAGCGCCTTGAGCTGGGCGAGCTGTCTGGCGGCGCCGGCCTTCAGGCCCTGCCAGGGGTGCAGCGCGGTCAGCGCCTGCCAGGGGTGCAGCGCTCCGAGCGTCTTCGGCAGCTCGACGAGGGTGACGAAGCCGCGCAGGGCGAGCACGCGGGCGGCGTCGGCGGCCTTCCCGAGGATCGCGACGACGTCGTACGACTTGGCGACCAGGAACGGCAGCGTCAGCGCCCGGGAGAAGTCCCACGCACTGATCGCGACCTTCCCCGCGCCCTTCAGCAGGTCCAGCGCCCCCGAACCGAGGGCCTTCCAGGTCTTCAGCGCCATCAACGGCTTCGTCGTCGGCGCCACCGCCATCAACAGGCCGAACAACAACCCCCAGCCATTCGTGTCACCGTTGGCGTAGTCGACGACCGCCTTCGCCGCGAGCACCACGTTCAGCGCGAAGGCCAACAACCCAAGCGGGCCGCCGACGACGAGCGCGACCAACGTGATCACGATCGCGACCTCGTTGAACGCGTCCCAGAACTGCTGACACCCCGTCTTCGGCGAAACAATCGCCCTCGCCGCCTCGCGGATCGCGCTCGTCGCCACGGACGCGGCCTTACCCAGATCCGCCTGCGCGTTGATGGCGTCCGTACGCAACCCCGCCAGCGCCGGATCATCCGGCGCCAGCCCCTCCGCCTGCGCATGCGCCGCATCCGCACGGCCCTGCGCGTCACGCATCGCCCGGATATAGCCGCGAACAGCCGGCTCTGCCTGGTCGAACGCACTGTGAACACCAGCAATAAAATTGCGGATCGCGCCGTTCACCGTGTCCCGCAGATAGTCCGCGGTCTTGCCGACGAACGCCCCGTCGCCGGTACTGCGGACCACCCCGGTCAACTCGTCATGAACCCTCGACGCCTGCCAACGCATCTTCCCCATGAAATCCGCGACACCCACCAGCGCATCCGGATCACCCGGCGTCGGATCCCCCTCCAAGTGGAGCCGCGACCAGTTGGTCGGCCGACCACCCACCCACGCCTCCCCACCGCACCGCCGCCCGGTCCACTCGCGTTCATCGCGAGGTCGCCGGACGTTCCGCTGGGGTCAACGTGGCGAAGCAGACCAAGGTTCATTCGCCGGCCAGCTTGGGTTCACCTTGGTGCCCGGGTTTCACTTTGGTGACGTGAGCGCGTCGGACGAGTGACAGGACGCGCGGGCCGACGCCACATCCCGGCCGTGCCAGAGCAGACCGGCGCTCAGGCGAGCAGGGTGCGTACCGCCCTGGTCATCCCAGTAGTGCGAGCGCGGCCTCCACGTGCGGGTCCCCGTCCCCGGAGTCGGCCACGATGGGCCGGATCACCGGCCGCGGCCGGCCGGGGGGCGCCGACGTGGGGCTCGACGTCGGGGTCGCGCCGGGCGAGGACGGTGCTGTCGAGGAGGCGCCGAACCCAGGGGTGGCGCTGGACGTGGGGGTCGGCAAGGGCGTCGAGGACGACGGCGGGGCTGGGCTCACCGTGGGCGTCGCGGCTGGGCTCGACGTCGGGGTCGGGGTCGGGGTCGGCGCGGGCGGGGCGGGCGGGGCGGGTGGGGCGAAGTACTGGTCGTAGAGGTACCGGCCGGCGAGGCGCTCGACGGTGCGCTCCCCCCAGATGAAGCCGATGTCGGCCAGGCCACCGCGGTGGAAGAACCGGCCGGAGAAGTACGCGTGGGTGCCGGTCCGCACGAAGCCGATCGAGCCGCCGACCGCGAGCGAGCTCAGGGCGTAGGCCCCGCCCTCCCGCAGGGACTGACCGAAGTCGCCGTCCGACGTCACCAACGCGACGCCGGTGTTGGCCAGGAACGAGATGGCCGGGCTCGCGAGCAGTGTGGACGTCGTGTAGTCGTAGGTGATGGTGCGCCAGCGTGGCGGGTTCTCGTTGCCCGCCCACTCGTTCGACCAGTTCTTGTCCTGGTTGTACGGGTTGCGGGTGTAGTGCTTGCCGCCGTCGACGTTGGCGAGGCCATCGCGGTATCCCTTGAGCGGGCCGGGCTCGTGCAGCGCTGACACCCCGCCCTTGAGCACGCTGTTGATGAACGCGCCCAGCACGCCGCCGCGCAGGAACTCCTCCATGGTCAGGTTCCGGTGCTCGGTGGCCTGGAAGTAGATCTCCTGGGAGAGGGTGCGGGCCGCGAGGTCGATGGTGAACTCCTGCGCCCAGTCGAGCGACAGCTTCGTCCAGACCCGCCGCGGGACCGAGATGAACTCGCCGGCGAGCCCGTCCGTCGCGAGGAACTGGCGGCGGTTGGCCTCCCGCAGGTAGCGGTTTACGCCGCGGAACTCGTTGGTCGCGCCGCGGAAGTCGATCTCGCGGCCGACGATCTCCGTCCGCTCGCCGCCGGTGATCGTGCGCCGGCCGAGGGCGTCACGCTCGTAGATCCGCCCGCTCAGCGTGCGGTGACGCAGCAGCTTCCCGTCGACGTCGGTCTCCCGCCACTGCTGGTGGAAGTTCTCGGTCTCCCGGAAGATCCCCGGCCGGTTCGCGACCTCGAGCCGCTGGCGGAACACCCCGCCGAGGTCGAACTCGCGCCACTGGCCCCAGCCGGACGGCAGGTCGGGCGGTCGGGGCGTGCGGTACTCGCGGACGCGGCCCCCGGCCGACTCCCGCAGCACGTGGCCGTTCGCGTCGACGTCGCGCCAGTCCGCCGCGGCGCGGCCCGCCGGCGCCTCGGTGACCCAGCGGCCGGACGGGTCCGAGGAGGCGCCCCGCGCGCGGAACTCACGGGTGCCGACGGAGGTGACGTCCTCGACCCCGTCGGCGTCGTAGCGCGCCGAGTGCCAGCCGCCGGCGGCGTCGCGCTGCGCCCGCAGCGTCGTGCCCGCCTCGAGCGAGCGCAGGTCGCGCACCAGGTGAAGCTCGCCGTCGGTACCACGGACGAAGTCGCGGTAGGAGTCGTCCCACGCGCCGGTCCAGCGCTCGGCCCGGCCACTCACCCGTAGCCCCGCCGTCCCGTCGGCGTGCTCCCAGGCCCAGTCGGCCTTGCGCGGGTCGCCGTGCCCGGCGACGACGGCCTGGCCGCCGCCGCTCGGCCAGGCGTCGGACCGGGCCACGACCTGGCCCATCGTGTCGTGGGTGACCGAGACCGCGTCGGGGTCGCGCGGGAGGGGCCGCCCGTCCACGAGACGCGACGGATCGTGGACGGGCCGGCCGCCGGGGGCGTAGGTGACGACGTCACCGTTGTCGGCAACGGTGTGGCGGACGACGACCGTGCGGTCGCCGCCCGGGGCGCGCTCGGTCATCGTGTCGACCCAGTGATGGCCCTTCTCGGCGAAGTGCCGCTCGCCGGTCGCCACGACGTTCCGCTTCCCGTCGAGCTGGCGCCAGCTCAGCGTGCGGCCGCCCTCGCCGGGGACGCCGCCGGAGACGGACTCCCAGGTGCCGTCGGCACGGCGGCCGATCTCCACCGTGTGGCCGTTGTCCAGCTTGAGGGTGCCGCGGACCAGGTAGCCGTCGACGGTGTAGTCCGAGAACGACCCGTCCGGCCGGACGGTGCGCACGCCGGTGGCGGCGCGCTCGTCGACGACGAGGTGTTCGCCGTCCGGCAGCCGCTCCGTCCAGCGATACACCTGGAAACGGCTGTCCCCACGCAGGAAGCCGGTGTTCGGGAAGTCGACCGTGCCGTAGTGGCCGAACCGGGCGAGCCGCGAGACGGTCCTGCCGCCCGGCCCGCCGAGGCTCTCCGGCGTCTTCCACAGCTGGTGCGGCGGGCGCTGCTCGGTGAAGCGGGTGAGATGAAGGCCGTTGCCGCCCGCCAGCCGTTCGAGGGAGGCGGTCTCCTTGCTCTGCGGGGAGAACTGGGTGAACGTGTCGCGCAGCTGGCCGGAGTCGTCCAGGTGATGCTCGACGTAGTGGAAGGCGTCGCGGGTCCGGTGCATGAAGTAGCGGTACCGCTGCGCGACCTGGTCGGTCCCGTCCGTGTAGTCGACCCAGTCGCCCAGTCGCCCGTGCCAGTGCCGGACCCGCCGTCCCGCGAGCACCTCGTTGCCGGTGCTGTCGTAGCGGCGCCAGCGCCAGCCCCCGTCAGGGTGCCGGTCGGCGCGCACGATGCCGCCGTCGGACATGTGCAGGTATTCGCGCTCTTTGCGGCCGAACGCGCCGAGGTCCCACCACATGCCGTCGATCTCGTCGAACCGGCGCAGGCCCCGGCCGGCCAGGTCGCCGAGCAGGCCGTCACCGAGCCGGTCCCACTGAAGCCAGTGCAGCCGTCCGGCCACGTCGCCGACGTGGCCGCCGCGTTCGGCGAACAGCTCGAGGTACCGGTCACCGAGCCGCCCCTCGGCGGGCAGCGTCGCACGGATGTAGAACGTCGTCCCATCCGCTCCGGCGAGGACGAGCTCCCCGGCCCGGCCGCGCGCGATCACACCCTGCGCGCCGTAGGCGACCTTGCCGCTCGGCCCGGACAGTTGAACGCCGTGCCGGTCGACCCGACGCCAGGTCCCGGCGGCGTGGTCGATCTCGAACCGGGTGCCGTCCGGGCGGCCGCGGCGGTCGAGCCAGCTCACCCGCTCGGACAGCGGCTTGCCGCCACGGTCGTAGACCCGGACGTCGCCGCGGTGAGGGCCGTCGGTCGTGTCGATCACGCGGTACCGGTCACCGGCCCGCGTGACGTCGACGCCGCCGATCGGCCGGCCGTTGCCGTCGTGGTAACGGGGCGTCGGCGCGCCGCCGCCCGGGTCCGGGTGCTCACGGATGTGCCCGTCGCCGAACTCGCGCTGAGGGCCACGGGGTGCCTGGCCGGCGCCGGCCACCCCCGAGCCGTGCGCCCCGCCTGACGCCGAGCCGTGCGCCCCGCCTGGCGCCGAGGGGTGCGCCGGCGTCGAGATCGGCGGGTGCCCCGTGCCCGACGCCGAAGCATGGGTGGACGTCGAGCCATGACCCCTGGGCGAGGGCCGGCTGTGCTCCTGTACCGACACCGAACCGTGCCCGCCGGCCGGCGCGGGGCCATGCGCCTCCCCCGGCACCGAGCCATGGGTCGCGGGCTCCGGCGCGAGGTGGCGGAGGGGTTCGGGGCGCGCGGCCGGGTCGAGGTGCGGGGCCCGCGGCTGGCCCAGCGCCGCCGCACGCCGGCGCAGCAGCGCGTCGCGCAGGTCGAACAGGCCGTCGCGCAGATCGAAAAGGGCGTCGAGCTGCACCGCGCCGGCGTCGCCGCCCAGCGCCTCCAGGCGCGGGAAGAACTCGTGTGCCCAGTCACGGGCCGCCTGCATCCGCTCGACGCGCGTCGAGGCTGGGACGAAGTCACCTATGAGCCCGTCCGTCGCGAGCAGCTGGCCGCGGCTCATGCCCCGCGGGGACGGGCCTCGGCCCGGGAACCCGCCGGACGGCCCGGACGGCCCGGAGGGGCCAGACGGGCCAGACGGGCCGGACGGGCCGGACGGGCCGGGCTCGCGGCCGACGATCCGCGACCGCCCAAACGGGTCACGGTCCCAGATCCGCCCGCTCATCGACCGGTAGCGCAACAGCCTCCCGTCGGGGTCGGTCTCCCGCCACTGGCCGTGCCCGTGCTCCGTCTCCCGGAAGATCCCGGGCTCGGTCTCCCGCCGCTCGCGCAGCACCGTGCCCAGGTCGTGCTCGCGCCACTCGCCCCACCCGGGCGGCGCGTCCACCGGCCGAGGCAGGCCGCGCTCCACGACACGCTCGGCCCCTGGGTCGAGCAGGTCGTCGAGTTTCTCCCGCTCGAGCCAGCTGTACTCCAGGATCCGGCCGTCGGTGGACTCGCGGACGACCACCAGACCGTCCTCGGTCGCCGCGACGTCGCGCCAGTCGGCCGCCGCCCGGCCCGGCGGCGCGTCCGGCGCCCAGTGGTCGCCGGGCGCATGGCCGTCACCGGGCCGCTTCCACTGGCGGGTGGCCAGCTCTCCGGGCTCCGCGACTCCGTCGGCGCCGAACCGCCCGGAGCGCCAGGTGCCCTCCGCGTCGCGGTAGGCCCGCAGCGTGGACCCGTTCTCGAGTGAGCGCAGGTCGCGGACCAGGTGGAGCTCGCCGTCGGCGCCGGCGACGTAGTCGCGGTAGGACTCGTCCCAGCTGCCCGTCCACCGCTCGCCGCGTCCGCTGACCCGCGGACCGGTCGCGCCGTCGGCCTCCCACACCCAGTCGCCCCCGCGAGGCTCGCCGTGGCCCCTGACCATCGACAGCCCGTCGTCCACCGCCCAGTGGTCGGTGCGGGCGACGACCCGGCCCATCGGGTCACGGGTGACGGAGACCGCGTGGGCGTCCTGGGGGTGCGGCCCGGTGTGGTGGGTCCCGGTGGCGGGCGGCTCATACCGGGGCCGGTCCCCGGGGGCATAGGTGACGACGTCGCCGTTGTCGTTCGCGGTGTGGCGGACGACCACCGTGCGTTCGCCGCCGCCGGGCCCGGGCTCGGTCGCCGTGTCGACCCAGTGGCGGCCGTCGGCGGCGAAGTGCCGCTCGCCCGTCGCCACCTCCGTCGGGCCGTCGAGCTCACGCCAGCGCAGCGGGGCGCGTCCCCCGTCGCCGGGCCGGCCGTCGAGGACCGACGCCCACCGGCCGTCGACTTCGCGGCCTACCTCCAGGACGTGGCCGTCGTCCAGCCGGAAGGTTCCGCGCACGAGATGACCACCGGCGAAGTCGGAGAACGACCCGTCGGGCCCGACGACCCGGGCGCCGCTGGCGAGGGGCTCGCCGCCGGCGGGTCGCTCCGTCCAGCGGAACACCTGGAGTCGGCCGTCACCGCGCAGCCAGGCCGCGCTCGGGAAGTCCACCGCCTCGTGCCGGATCCCGCCGGTGGCCCGGGCGACGAACCGCCCTGCCTGCCTCTCCAGCTGCTCCGGAGTCGTCCCGTGGCGGCTGGGCGGACGCCAGTCGGCGGCGTGCCGGATCTCCAGCTCGTTGCCCCCGGCCACGTGCTCGAGGCGCTCGGTCATCGAGCCCCGCGCCGAGTACTGGGTGTAGGCGTCGCCGACGCGGTGGTCGCGGGCCAGGCTGTAGACCGAATGGTCGATGGTCAGGTCGCGCTCGAGATAGTGGAACGCGTTCCTGGGCCGGTTCGCCCAGCCGAAGTACCGCTGGGCGAAGGCCTCCGAGTCGGCGTGCCGGTCGGCCCAGCCGCCGCGGCTCCAGTAGCGCCGCCCGTCCATGACCTCGATGCCGTCCTGGTAGCGGGTCCAGAACCAGTGCCTGTGCGTGTACCAGTGGTCGCGCAGGCCGCTGTCCGCGCGGACGATGCCGCCGTCGTGCGTCTCCGCGTAGGTGCGGACCTTCCGGCCGAGGCCGTCGACGTCCGACCACATGCCGTCGATGTTGCCGTCCACGCGCATGCCGCGGTCGACCAGGCGGCCGCCCAGCTCGCCGTAGTACAGCTCGCCGGGGCGCGCCAACCCGCCGGGGCGCACGAGATCCTCGGGGCGCATCGACTCGCGGATCTGTTGCAAATCGCCGGTGCGCAGCAGCTCGTCGAGCCGCCGCTCGGCGCCCGGGAGCCGCTCGGGAGCGATGCGCTGCAGGTCCCCCGCTCGTTCCCACTCGAGCCAGTGCTGCCGCCCGCTGACGTCGCCGAGACGGCCTCCGCGCTCGCCGAACAGCTCCAGCCAGCGGCTGTGCGCCACCTCCCCCTCCCAGCGGTCGGGAAGCGAGGCGCGGACGTAGAAGACCGTCCGGTCGGCGTCCCCGTCGCCTCGCAGGATGAGCTCGCCCTGGCGGCCGCGGTCCACGAAGCCCTGGGAGCCGTACGCCGCCCGGCCGCCCTCGCCGGCGAGCTGGTCGCCGTGCGCGTCGAGGCGGGTCCAGCGCCCGGCCTGGTGGTCGATGTCGAACCAGGTGCCGTCGGGCCTGCCCCGGCGGTCGAGCCAGCTCACCCGTTCACGGGCGAGGCCGCCGTCCGGGCCGTGTACCCGGTAGTCGCCGTCGTGCGGGCCGCCGGAGATGTCGGTGACGCGGTACCCGTCGTGGTCGCGCACGATGGCGAAGTCATCCGGCGGCAGGCCTAGGTCGGCGTGGCCGCGCGGGATCGACTCGCCGCCGCCGGGCGGCGGTGCCCCGTCAACGGCCGCCTGCTGCTGTTGCAGCGGCTGCTGCCGTAGACCGGCGCCGTCATCCCCGGAGTGCGCGGCGGCTCGGGCCGGCGGCGGGTCGGCGTGCACGGCCGCATGGGCCGGCGACGGGTCACCGGTTGTAAGGGAGCGCGCCACGTCGTCGCCCGTGCCCGTACCCGTGCCGGCGCCATGGCCGAGCGCCGCCAGGTCGGACTCGGCCTGGGCCAGGTGCGCCTCGGCCGCGCGCCTGCCGACCAGCGCGTCGAGGAGCGCGTCCGGGTCGTGCGCACCGGTGACCAGCGCCGTGTCGAAGGCGGTGTGTGCCTGGGTGACCTGCGCGGCGGCCCGCTGGTGCGCCGCGGCGGCCTCCGGCGCCCGGAACTCGGGGCGGACGGGGACGCGGGCGGGGTCGGACGCACCCGCGCCCGACGCGGCGCCCGTCTCGGCGCCGCGGGGCCGGGCGGCGACGCCGGCGGTCTCCGGGCGGCGCACGGCGGCGTCGAGACCGGCCTCGCCTTGACCAGCGCTGGCCGAGTCCACCCGGTGCGACGCGCCGGCCGACCCGGCCTCGTCGAGCGAGCCACCCGGCGCGTGTGCCGCCGGCTCGGCCAGCCCACGCCCGGCGAGCTCACGCCCGGCCTGTGGCGTACCCGGTGCCTGGGCGGACGCCGTCCGGGCCGCGGCTGGATCGCCATGAGCCCTGTCCAGCCTGCCAGCGGGGACAGCCCTGCCTTCCGCGCCGGGCAGGCCGTGGACATCGCGGGCGCTGGCCGGGCCGATCCGCACCTCGGCGCCGTCCATGGTGATCTCCCGGCTCACCGCGGAACCTCGCGGGCCCGTGCCGGTAGCGGCCGCTGGCCGGGACGCCGCCGTGTCGACCGCGTCGACCGGGGACGACCGAAGGGGCTGCTCGGCGTGAGGGGTCGAGCCAGATGCCGACAGCCGTGGGTCGGCGCCGACGGTGTGCGCGTCGGCGATGTGCGCCCCGGCGGTCGCCGGTTCGGCGTCGGTGAAGGTGAACGCGATGCGGTCACCCCCGCCGCGGGTCACGGTGACGGGTGCGTCGCCCGTCAGGATGGCCCGCTGCTCGACCGGCCGGAAACCCGCCAGGCTCTCGCCCAGGTGCCCCGCCATCCGGGTGGACCCGAGCAGGTCGACCATCCCGGTCGCCCGGGCCATGTGCGCCGGCGCGAACGCCGACAGCGCGCCCGCGTGGGCAGGCAGCGCTCCAGCCGCGGCGAACCCGCCGGCACCGGCGAGCATCGGGACCCCGGTGTGATCCACCAGGCCCATGAACCCACCCGCCGCGCCGACGTGCGGCACGAGGAGTCCGGACGCGCTGGTCGAGAAGCCGGCGGACGCGCCGGCGGGTTCGAGCAGCCCCGACAGGCCCGGCTCGAAGCCGAGCGTGTGGCCGGGCCCGCCGAACAGGCCGGCGGAGCCAAGCGGGCTCGTGGAGCCGAACAGGCCGGCGGAACCAAACGGGCTGGTGGAACCGAACGCGTGGCTGCCAGGCGCGAACCGCGCATGATCCATCCCGCCGGCTCCCGACAGGCCGACCGGACCATGCCCGCCGAAGAGCGGGTGCCCACCGAACGGCAACGGGCCAGTGGACGGCGAGTAGACGCCGGACGGCGGGTGGCCGCCGAGGCCGCCGAGGGCGTGGGCCCCACCCGCGATGCCGTCGGCGACGTAGTGGGCCGGGTTCAAATACTCCGGTATGCGCAGTCCGCGGCCCAGAACCGACAGCTTGAACGCGCCCCGCAGGCCATAGACACCGATCTCGTCGGCCTCCAGCGGCGTGAAGATCCGCAACCATTTTCCCTGGAGGAACTGGTTGGCGAAACCCGACTTCAGGCTCTGCCACGGGTGCAGGCCCGCCAGCCGCTCGAACGGACGCAGTCCCATCAGCGCCTTCGGCAACTGGACGAGGGTGACGAAGCCGCGCAGCGCGAGCACCCGGGAGGCGTCGGCCGCCTTGCCGAGTACGGCGACGACGTCCCATGTCCTGCCCATCACGAGGGACAGCGTCATCACGCGGGAGAAGTCCCAGGCAGTGATGGCTACCTTGCCCGCACCCTTCAACAGGTCCAGCGCCCCCGCACCCAGCGCCTTCCACGTCTTCAGCGCCATCAGCGGCCTCGTCGTCGGTGCCACCGCCATCAACAGGCCGAACAGCAATCCCCAACCATCCGTCTTGCCGGTGGCGTAGTCGACGACGGCCTTGACGGCGAGCACCGCGTTGAGCGCGAACGCGAGCAGGCCGAGCGGGCCGCCGACGACGATCGCGACCAACGTGACCACGATCGCGACCTCGTTGAACGCGTCCCAGAACTGCTCGCAGCCCGTCTTCGGCGACACGATCGCCCTCGCCGCGGTCCGGATCGTCTGCGCCGCCGCCGACGCGGCCCTACCCAGATCCGCCTGCGCGTTGATCGCGTCCGTCTGCAACCCCGCCAGGGCCGGATCATCCGGCGCGAGCCCCTCCGCCTGGGCATGCGCCGCATCCGCACGGCCCTGCGCGTCACGCATCGCCCTTATATAGCCACGAACAGCCGGCTCCGCCTGGTCAAACGCACTGTGAACACCCGCGATGAAGTTACGAATCGCACCGTTCACCGTGTCCCGCAGATAGTCCGCCGTCTTACCGACGAACACCCCGTCGCCAGTGCTGGCGACGACGCCCGTCAACTGCTCATGGACGGTGGTCGCCTGCCGACGCATCTTCCACATGAAATCCGCGACACCCACCAGCGCATCCGGATCACCCGGCGTCGGATCCCCCTCCAGGTGGAGCCGCGACCAGTCAACCGGCCGACCACCCACCCGCGCCTCCCCACCACATCGGACCGAGGCTGCTCGCGACCAGAGCAGCCAGGTCCCGCCCTGGTGCTCGGGTGGGCTCCGGTTCGCGACGCCACTTCCTCCCCGTGGACCTCCACACTTGACGGCCAACATGGCCTGTTCTGCCGAGGTTCATGGAATTTTGATGAACCTCGGCGCTATCGCCCGCGTTGTACCGAACGGCAACCAGCGCGGGCCAGGCACTGTGTGAGGAGGGACGGCCAGATGCGGCTGCGGGATGTGCCAGCCCCCGACCGGCCGTGGCGCCGGCCGCGGGCCGCGCTGACGGGCGGTGCGCCGTGAGCAACGCGGCGGACGGCGGCGGGGGCGGGGGCGCGCCCGACCTCGTCATCGACTACTCGTTGCTGCACCGGCTCGCCGGCAACATGAAGACGCTGCGCACCAACGTCGAGGCCGACCTGAACATGTCGGGCGGCATGACGGTCGCGAGCGAGGCCGGCCCGGTGAGCACCGGGCACGTCGGCAACTCGTCCCTGTACGGCGCCCTCGTCGCCTTCTACCGGGCCACGCAGGGGCCGTTCAGTGACGCGCTCGACGCGCTGGACCAGCTGTCCAACCTGTTCGGCGGCATCGCCGACGCGTACTTCAACGTCGACGCGGACCTGAAGTCGAGCGGGCTGGACACCCTGGCGCAGATGGCCGGCGGCGACTGGCAGTCGCAGAAGGCGGCCTACGACGACTACCTGAAGCGCAAGGCCGACGGGACCTGGCCTGCCGACCAGCCGCCGCCGCCGAAGCCGGGCGACAATCCGTCGGGAACGCCCGCGCCGGGCACCCAGGTGACCTACGACGACCATGGCCGGGTCCTGACGCAGACGACGACCGTCACCACCTCCGACGGCCAGAGCTACACCAAGACGGTCACCTATGACTACGGCGACGGCAAGGCGCCCCCCGAGTACAGCGCCACGGTCACCTACGCCGGCGGCGAGACCATGACGCTGCACAAGCAGAACAACGCGGACGGCTCCTACACGGTCACCAGCGTCACGGACGGCAAGACGTCGACGTCGACAGTCATGCCCAGCGTCGACGGCTCGTACAGCCAGCGCGACGTCAACCCGGACGGCGCCGTGACCAGCACCGTCATCGGCGGCAACGAGTTCGGCGGCTACACGAAGACGGTCACCAACCCGGACGGCAGCAAGGACATCTACACCGGTGACCCGAACACGAACGCCTGGACGACGACGGCGCATGTGGACAGCCCGGACGTCCCGGCGGACGGTGACCCGAACCTGCAGTGGACCGGGCCGTAGCCCGCTCGCATTCCCCGAACCATTCCGCGCGTCGAAACCTCGAAGGAGGCCCTGTGGCCGACATCAGTGTCAACTACGAAGCCGCTCAGCTGGTGGCGGGCAGCCTCAACGGCGCCGTCGAGAACATCGTGCCGCAGCTCGTCGCCCTGCAGGGCGCGGTGAACGCCCTGTTGACCAGCGACGGCGGCCTGTGGATGCAGAGGTCGAGCCCGATACTCGCGCAGAACTACCAGACGTTCAACACCTCCGCGACGAACGCGGTGACGAGCATCAACAGCTTCGCGGCGCAGTTCAACGGCATCGTCACACAGCTGCAGGCGATGGACGCCCAGCTGTCCGGCGCCAAGTAGCCGACGACCGACCGGACAGCGGACAGCGGACAGCGGACAGCGGACAGCGAGGAGACCGGACCATGGCGGACGTCAAGATCGACTATGCGCAGGTGAACGGGGTCGCGAACCAGCTGCAGAACCAGGGTGGCGACATCCAGGTCCAGCTGGGCGCGCTGCAGCGGCAGGTCGCCTCCCTGCTCACCCCCGAGGGCGGGCTGTGGATGGCACTGTCCAGCCCGGTGCTGAACGCCAACTACGAGAGCTTCAACACGTCGCTGACGCAGGTCATCGCCAGCATCGGCCAGTTCGCCACGACCTTCCAGACGATCGCACAGAACTTCCAGCAGATGGACCAGAGCATCGCCACCCCGGGCGCCGCGGACGGCTGAGCCGCTCCCGCCCTCGGACGTCCCGGTCGGGTGGGCCGGCGTCACCGCCGGCTTCCACCCGCACAACCCGCACTACCCGCGTTCCCGCTCGAACGCCGCGAGGCTCCGTTCCATCGCCTGGCTGACGCCTTCGAGGTCGCCCGTGGCCAGCAGGTCCAGCAGGAGCCCACGGGTGGTGGCCAGGCCGAGCCGGGCCTGCGCTCGCGCGGCCTGCGGCGTCATGCCGTCCTGCTCCAGGATCTCCGCGAGTGGCCCGAGCCAGTCCTCGACGACCCCGTCCAGCAGCGGCCGGGCATAGGGGCGACCCTGTAGCGCCTGGCCGTAGATCTCGAAGAAGAGCCGCTCGAACGGCGCCAGCGCCGGGGCGCTCAGGCGTTGCCACATCAGCCGCCCCAGTTCGGCGGCGGAGGTGACCGGTTCGCGGCGCAGCTCGGCGAGCGCGGCCCGCTGCTGTTCCTCCATCGCGCGCACGACCTCGACCAGCAGGCCGTCCCGTGAGCCGAAGTGATAAATGATCATCCGGTGGCTGGTGCCGAGGGCGGCCGCCAGCTGGCGCAAGCTCACGTCGCCTATCCCGTGCTCGGCCAGGTACGCGATCGTGTCGCGCAGCAGGGCCTCCCGAGCACCGCCTCCCATTTCCGGTCCGCTTCTCGGGCTGTCCGCCGGCCGACGTTGCGAGCTCACGTACCAAATGGTACATGTACCAACTGGTACGGAACGCGGCGACGCTCGCCGCGTCGACTCGCTCGGACCGTTCCTGGGAGGCATGCCATGTACTACGAGACTTCGGTGACCATCGACGCCACGGCCGACGAGGTGTGGACGGTGATGCGGGACGTGGAGCGCTGGCCCGACTGGACCCCGACCGTGACCAACGCGCGCACCGACGACGGCGAGCTGCGCGAGGGCAGCGTCGTCCGGATCCAGCAGCCCAGGCTGCCGGTGGCCACCTGGACCGTGAACGACCTGAAGCCCGGACAGGGCTTCTCCTGGATCTCCAAGGCCACCGGGATGACCACCCTCGCGGAGCACCGCATCGCGCCGGCAGCGGCGGGCGACGGCGTGACCGTGACCCTGAGCCTGCGGCAGTCCGGGCCGCTGGCGCCGATCGTCGGCCTGTTCATGGCCCGGCTCGTCCGCCGCTACGTCGACACCGAGGCCCAGGGCCTGCGCGGGCGCTGCGAGCGGGTAGGGTCTGGCACGTGATCGCGCGAATGAGTTCCTGGTGGCCCGCCACAGTGGCGGCCCACCTCTCCCGCGCGTAACCCCATCCGCGGCCGCCCACTCCGGCGGCCGCCATCGATCCCTCTCGGGCGCGGTGCCGCCGGACGCGGCAGCCCTGCCCCGTGAGGAACGACCATGGACCTGCTCCAGCACCTGCTCACCGCCGTCGCCGCGGGAGGCGACCCGGGCCCGTTCGCACTGCTGCGCCGGGAGGGCACCGACCACCTCGAGGTGCTGCGCGGCGAGACCGACGCCGTCGGCCGGCTGGCCGACATCCCGCTGCCGGCCGGGCCGGCAGGGTCGGCCGGGCCCTGCACGCTCGCCGTCGTGCCATACCGGCAGATCATCGAGCGCGGCTTCGCCTGCCTCGACGACGCGGCACCGCTGGAGTGCCTCCAGGTCACCGGGTACGAGCGGGTGCCGCTGCCCGCCGCGCTGGCCGCCCTGCCCGACGAGGCCGTCACCGCCACCGGCGGGCGCTTCGACGTCAGCGACGACGAGTACGCCGAGACGGTCGGCACCGTGCTGCGCGACGAGATCGGCCGCGGCGAGGGCGCGAACTTCGTCATCCACCGCACCTACACCGCGTCCGTCGTCGGATCGCCGCTGGCGGCCGGGCTCGCCGCGCTGCGCCGGCTGCTCACCGGCGAACGCGGCGCGTACTGGACGTTCCTGGTCCACACCGGAACGCGGATCCTGGTCGGCGCCACCCCGGAACGTCACGTCAGCGTCGACGACGGGCTGGTGATGATGAACCCGATCAGCGGAACCCACCGGCGGCCGCACTCCGGCGCGGGCTCCGACGCGGACCGTGCGGCGCTGCTGCGTTTCCTCGCCGACCCCAAGGAGATCGACGAGCTGTACATGGTGCTCGACGAGGAGCTGAAGATGATGGCCCGGGTCGCGGAGCACGGCGGCCAGGTCATCGGGCCCTACCTGAAGGAGATGTCGCACCTCACCCACACCGAGTACCTGTTGGCCGGCCGCACCCGCCTCGACGTCCGCGCGGTGCTGCGCGAGACGATGTTCGCCCCGACCGTCACCGGCAGCCCGCTGGAGAACGCGTTCCGGGTCATCGCCCGGCACGAGGGGCGCCCCCGGCGCTACTACGCCGGCGTGCTCGCCCTGCTCGGCCACGACGAGGCCGGGCGGCAGACGCTCGACGCGCCGATCCTGATCCGCGCGGCCGAGATCTCCCCCGCCGGCGAGCTGCGCGTCCCGGTCGGGGCCACCCTGGTGCGCCACTCCACCGCCGCCGGCGAGGTGGCCGAGACGCACACCAAGGCGGCCGGGGTACTCACAGCGCTGGGACTACGGCCGGTTCCGGAGCAGGGGGCCACGGCCGCGGCCGCGGCCGTCCACGGGCACGCCGCGCACCGGCGGCGCCGACGACGCCCACGCCCCGGCGGCGACCGACCCGCGGGTCGCGGCCGCGCTCGCCGCGCGCAACACCCACCTGGCCCGCTTCTGGCTGGAGGAACGGTCGCCGGGGACGACCACGGTGCCCGCGCTGGCCGGGCGGTCGGCGCTCGTCGTCGACGGCGAGGACACCTTCACCGGGATGCTCGCCCACCAGCTGCGCGCCCTCGGCCTCACGGTCACGGTGCTGCCGTGGCACCAGGCCGGCGACGCCGCCGGCTTCGACCTGGTCGTGCCCGGCCCGGGACCGGGCGACCCGACCCTGCGGCACCACCCGAAGATGGCGGCCATGCGTCGGATCATCGCCGACCTGCTGGACCAGCGACGGCCGATGCTCGCCGTCTGCCTCGGGCACCAGCTCCTGGCCGGGCTGCTCGGGCTGCGCCTGCACCGGCGCGACGCGCCGTACCAGGGGCTGGCCCGAGAGATCGACCTGTTCGGCCAGACACGCCGGGTCGGCTTCTACTCGACGTTCACCGCCCTGTCCGACGCCGACGAGATCGCCACGCCGCACGGCGTGGTCCGGCTCGCCCGGGACGGTCACGAGGGCGGCGGCGGTGAGGTGCACGCGCTGCGTGGACGGACCTTCGCCGGCCTGCAGTTCCACCCCGAGTCGGTGCTCAGTGAGGACGGCCTCCAGATCCTGCGCGATCTGCTGACGGAGCTGCTGCCCGCGCCGGCGCACCGGGCCTGAACGCACCGTCAGCTGGCGTACGGATTCCTCAAGGTCATCGGCGTCCGTGACGTCGAGTGCGCCAGGGGCTTGGCCGTCAGTGACACGCGGAGCGGCGTGACCTCGCACGTCGGTCACTCTGTGTGACTATTCCCGTGGCTCCTTTTGGTCTGCCAGGGACGACGGCCACAGCCCGGCACCGTGGGGGGCCGGCCGGGGCCGTCACGGCGGGTCGCGACGGTGGCCCCAGGCCCGGTCCGGGCGCCGCCGACACACGCGAGGGAGCGCACCGCGATGTCGAGACAGGTCCCACCCGGTCCCGTCGGCCACGCGACGTCGCCTTCCGCTCATCGGCCGGGTCCTGGCCGCCACCCGTGGCGCGCGGTGCGGAGATGGGCCACCGGCCTGCTTGCCACGGTGGCCTGCGCCGGCGCCGCGGGCATCGGGGCACCGGGCGCCGTGGCCGCCCCCACCGCGCCGGCACCCGCCCTCTCGATGGCGATGAGCCCACTCGCGGTGTCCTTCGCCTCCGCCGGGATCGAGCTGCCGTTCTACTACACGATCACCAACACGGGCGGCCAGACCCTGACCAGGCTCACCGTGCACAACTCGCTACCCCGCATCACCACCAATCTCTGCCTGGAGGAGACCCTCGCCGCCGGTCAGACGACCAACTGCCTGGCGGTGTACACCACGACTGAGGCAGACGTGACGCGAGGCGGGGTGACCAACGCGGCGATCGCGAGCGCCGTCCCGCCGACCGGGCCCGCCGTGACCTCGTCGCGGTCATCCGTGACCATCCCGGCCCTCGCCGCCCCCGCGGTCGCGCTGTTCAAGAGCTCCTTCGACTACACGTTCAGCGAGGCGGGCCAGCTGGTCAGCTACATCTACCGGGTCGCCAACACCGGCAACGCGCCGCTGACCGGTGTCACCGTGCACGACCCGCACCCAGGGCTCTCACCACTGGGCTGCCAGGAAACGACGATCGCGCCCGGCGCCGCCACGTTCTGTTTCGCCCGCTACACGACGACCGCCGCGGACGTCGCCGCCGGCGAGGTGACGGACACCGCCACGGCGACAGCCACCCCGCCGACCGGACCCGCGGTCACGTCGAACCCGGCAAGCCGGACGATCCGCACCCCGCGGCCATGGCTCGGTCTCACGACGTCCGTCGCCCCGGCCCACTACTCCGCCGGCACAACGCTGCGCTTCACCTACATCGTCGAGAACTCCGGCAACGTGGTGCTGAATGACGTGACGGTGACCGACACCCTGCCCGGGCTCTCCCCCGTCGCCTGCCCATCCACCCGGCTGCGCACCGGCGAGTCGATGACCTGCACCGCGACCTACACCGCCTCCCCCGCGGACGTCGCGCGCGGCTCGGTCACCAACAGCGCGACGGCGGTCGGGACGGCGGCGAAGGGCGGCGGGCGGCCGACCGCCGGCCCCGCCACGGCGACCGCGTTCGCCGCCGGCCCGGCGACGCCAGGCACCCGCCCGTCACAGCCGCTCACCTTCCTCGTGCCGGTGCCCTTCCCGCTGCCAGTCGGCTGACGACGGACGGTGGAACTGGCCGGTGGCGGAGGTGGCTCCGTCACCGGGGATACCGGCCGTGTAACCGACGCCCGACTCGCGCCGGCATGGCAGGACCTCGGTGCTAGCCTCCGCCAACCGCACTAATCCGGGGGTTTGACGTGGTACGTACGCGCATCATCGCTGCGACGAGGACCGTGGTGGTGGTCGCGGCGGTGGCCGGCCTGACCATGATCCTGGGCGGGTGCCAGGGCGACCAGCAGCAGGAGGCCGCGCCCGCGTCAGGTGGCGTCGACGTTGCCGCATCCTCGACGCCCGCCGCCACGACATCACCTACGCCGGTCGTCACGGCACCTGCTACGCCCGTCGTCGCCGCATCCTCGGCACCCGATGGCACGGCATCCCCGTCGCCGATCGCCGCGATCGCTGACGCCGTGAAGCGTGATCCAGACATCGCCCCGGACGCGTCCGTCGAAAAGATCACGATCTCCTCGATCGATTCCACCTGGGCCTTCGCCGCCACCTCCTCACCCACCGCCGGCGGCGCCCGGGCGGTGCTGCACCAGACCGGCGGCACCTGGAAGGTCGTCAGCCTCGGCTCCGCCGAGGTCGGCTGCGGCGACGGCGTCCCCGCCGCCGTCATGGCCGAGTTCAACCTGGAATGCCCCAGCTGACCTGGGGATGCGCCGGGTTCGTGACAGCCGATCGCCCTCGACCGGGACCGCGCGGCCTGTGCCCGCGGGGCCGTCCGGGGCGCGTGCGTTCCGGCCGCACCGCCGCATCTCCGCGTCGTCAGCGTTCGATCATCCGCAGCTGCTCCTCGTTGTGGTGGTCGCCGGCCGCGGGGGTGACGCGGTCGAGCCGGTCGAGCTGCTCGGGGGTCAGGGCGACCTGGTCGGCGGCGGCGTTCTCCTCCACGCGGGCGACGCGCTTGGTGCCGGGGATCGGGGCGATGTCGTCGCCCTTGGCGAGCAGCCAGGCCAACGCCACCTGCGCGGGAGTGGCGCCCACCTCGGCGGCGACGGCGGCGACCTCGTCGGCGCTGCGCAGGTTGCGGTCGAAGTTCTCGGCGGAGAAGCGGGGATTGCTCCGGCGGAAGTCACCGGTGTCCAGCTCGCTGGCGGAGCGGATCTGGCCGGTGAGAAAGCCACGGCCCAGCGGCGAGTACGGCACGAAGCCGATGCGCAGCTCGCGCAGCAGTGGCAGCACCGCCGGCTCCGGGTCGCGGGTCCACAGGGAGTATTCCGACTGCAGGGCGGAGACCGGGTGGACGGCGTGGGCCCGGCGGATCGTGGTCACTCCGGCCTCGGACAGCCCGATGTGGCGGATCTTCCCCTCGGCGACCAGTTCGGCCAGGGCGCCGACGGTGTCCTCGATCGGCGTTTCCGGGTCGACCCGGTGCTGGTAGTAGAGGTCGATGTGGTTCGTGCCCAGCCTGCGCAGTGACCCCTCGACGGCGGACCGGACGCTCGCCGGGCTGCTGTCGAGCCCGTCGCGGCCGGTGTGCGAGATCATCCCGAACTTCGTCGCGAGCACCACGGTGTCCCGCCGGCCCTTGAGCGCCCGGCCCACCAGTTCCTCGTTGGTGTACGGCCCGTAGACCTCGGCCGTGTCGAGGAAGGTGACGCCGAGGTCCAGCGCCCGGTGAATGGTCCGGATCGACTCGTCATCGTCGCGGTCGGCCCCGCCGTAGGCGGTGGACATGCCCATCGCGCCCAGGCCGATCCGCGAGACGTCAAGATCACCTAGCTTGGCGTGCTTCATGGTCAGGTCCTTTCGGCCGTCGTCGCCGGGCGGCGCCGCGGCAAACGTCCCGATGGCGTAACCGACTCTGGCGTCCGCCGCCGCGCCAGAGGACTGCCTGGTATTCCAGGTAACAGCAGTACCTCCTTGCCAGCTGGGCCGCCACCGCTGAGGCTGCGGGCGAACTCGCGCCACTGATCAACCAGCTCGGCGGTCAGCGCAGGACGGTGTGCGGGATCGTGATGGTGCGCAGCACGCCCATCGCGTCGACGACGTGGCCGCGACCGGGGCGGATACCGGTGCGCAGCAGGCTCTGCGGGATCCGGGTGCCGATCAGGTCGCCGTCGACGGAGCTCTGCGGCGAGAGCAGCACACCCTGACGGGAGCGCTTCGCCTCGGCCAGCCAGCCGCCGAGCGCCTGGCCGAGCGTCTCGCCGCTGCCGGCGAAGGCCAGCCCGACGCCGCGGTCACGGCCGGTCGCGACGACGGCGCGCAGCGGCGGCTCCAGCGGGTTGTTGTAGCCGAGCAGGTCGACGTCGTCCACGAGCACGGCGACGGGCCGCCCCTTCCCGGCCCCGTTCCCGGTCCCGTCGGCCGCCGCCGCCCCCAGCTCCGCGAGCGCCGCGGTGAGGTCGTCACCGCTGAAGACCGGCCCGGTGAGCAGCCGGACGTCGGCATGCGCCGCGAGCCGGCGCAGCGGCGACTCGCGCGGCGTCACCACCGCCAGCGCGGTGCCGCCGGCCAGCAGTGACACGGCCAGCGTCGCCAGCGCCGTGCTGCGCCCCGCGCCGGGCGGCCCGGCGACCAGGAAGGTGTGCGCCCGCCCGGCGAGGTCGACGACCAGCGGCGCGGCGTCGTCACCGCCGAGGCCGAGCAGCGCGCGCAGCGGGCGACGGTCGGCCTCGGCGACCTGCGCGTAGGCGTCGGCGAACGTCACCGACTCGGGCAGCGCCGCGACCGGGAACGGCGCCCGGCCGGCCGGGCCGCCGCCAGCATTGTCCCCGCCAGCCGCGACCGCGCCGCCCCCGCCCGCCCCGGCCGCGCCGGTCTCGGCCGCGCGGGCCGAGGCCCCGATCTGGCGCAGCGCCTCGGCCTGTGCCTGCCCGCTCGCGTCGAGGGCCAGCAGCGCCACCTGGACCTCCGCCTGGTCCTCGGCGCGCCAGCCACGACCCGGTGGGACGACCGCCGGCACCCGGGCGGGCTGGACGTGGATCGTCATGTAGTCGGACCGCTCCGTCATCCGCAGCACCAGCTTGCTGTCGACGAGCGTCGCCGCCCGGCCGGTGAGCAGCGCGCGCTCGGAGGTCATGACGAGGTGGACGCCGACGCCGGCGCCCTCCCGCAGCAGCGCCAGCAGCAGCTCGTGGAGCCGGCCGCCGTCGTGCTCACCGAGCGTCGCGGCCAGCGAGTCCCAGCCGTCGATGAACAGGATCAGATGCGCGGGCCGCTCGGGCACGGGCAGGACCCCGCGCAGCTCGGCAAGCCCGGCGCAGGAGTGCCGGCCCAGCAGCGCCTGGCGCCGCGACACCTCGGCGGCCAGGCGTTCGAGGAGCCGGGCGAGCCGTTCGAGGTCGCCCGCGGGCACGACGGCACCGGTGTGCGGCAGCTCGGCCAGCACCGCCAGCGCCCCTCCCCCGGCGTCGATGCCATAGAAGTGGACGTCCGCGCTGGAGATCGCTCCGGCGAGCGCGCCGGCGAGCGTGCGCAGCACCTGGGAGCGGCCCGACCGGGGCGTGCCGATGACGCCGAGATGCCCGCTCGCCGCGAGGTCGCACAGCACCGGCACCTGCCGCTGCAGCGCTGGCAGGTCCGCGAGCGCGTAGGGGACGGCGGGCAGCGCGCCGGTGCGCGCCGTCGTCGCGCGGTCCGGCGCCCGGTAGCCGAGGTCGCGCAGCCGTGCGACCAGGTCGTCGACGAGCAGCCGGGTGCCGAGCGGGGGCAGCCACGGGCTCGGCCGGCCGGCGCCACCCGGGTCGGCGCCGTCGAGCAGCGCCGCCGCGCGGACCGCGTCGACGAGAACGTCCAGGTCGGTGGCGACGGCCTCGGTCGCCCCCGCGGCGGCCGGTTCCTCGCCGGTGAACGGGAGCGGCCGGCCCAGGCTCGTCCACCGCAGCGGCACCGCCGCGACCGGCCGGACGGAAGGCGCGTCACCCGCGTCTGCCGCGCTACGCGGGCCCACGACTCCACCCGTGTCACCCGCGCCGCCCAGGCCCTCGGCGTCGGTGCCGACGGGCGGCGGCGGGGGCTCGTAGCGGCCACCCGCGTAGGCCGTCTGGAACGGCACGGACGACCGGGCCGCCAGCCGGACGAGCGCCCGTCCGGGCGTCGCGGCGGGCACGAAGGCGGCATCCACGGTGTCGATGACGTCCGAGCTCTCGTGGGTGTCGGTGACGCGCAGCGCGATCCGCAGATTGGTGTTGGCCCGGATGTCGGCGGTGACGGCGCCGCCGGGGCGCTGGGTGGCCAGCACCAGGTGGACGCCGAGCGACCGGCCGCGCTGGGCGAGGCTGACCAGGCCGGGCACGAACTCCCGTACCTCGCCGACCAGCGTCGCGAACTCGTCGATGACGATGACGAGCCGGCCGAGCGGCGGCAGCGTCGGGTCCTTGGCCCGCAGCGCCCGGTAGTGCGCCAGGTCCTTCGCGGTCGCCGCGGCGAGGACCTCCTCGCGGCGGCGCAGCTCCGCGGCGAGCGACTCCAGCGCGCGGGCGGCGAGCGCCGCGTCCAGGTCGGTGACCATCCCGAGGGTGTGTGGCAGCCGGACGCAGCCGTGGAACGCGCTGCCGCCCTTGTAGTCGATCAGGACGAAGCCCAGCTCGTCCGGGTGGTTGCGGGCCGCGAGCGACGCGACGAGAGTCTGCAGCAGCTCTGACTTGCCGGCGCCGGTGGTCCCGGCGACCAGGGCGTGCGGGCCGTCGCGGACGAGGTCGAGCACGAACGGCCCGTCGAACCCGGCTCCCAGCGGGAACGCGGTCGTCGCCGGGCGGCCCCGCCAGGCGTCGGCGATCCGGCTGGCCATCCCGTCCGGCGCCACGTCCGCGAGGCCGAGCAGGTCCAGTAGCCGGACCTCGCCAGGCAGCCCGCCGGAGTCGTCCGGGGTGACGTCGCGCAGCGGGCACATCGCCCGGCTCACCTGGTCGCACCAGTCCGGTGTGACCAGGTCCTGGCGCACCCCGCGAAGCTCCGGGGCGTCCGACTGGCGGACCGTCAGCCCGTCGCCGTCGACCCGCACGACCGCGGCGCATTCCTCCGGCAGCAGCCGCTCGTCCGCGTCCAGGCACAGCGCGAACACCCGGACCGCCGGGCCCTCCTTGAGCACCTGCACGACGCCGGGCACGTCGCGCAGCCGCCGGGCGCCGTCGAGGACGACGACCACGTCCGGCTCCCGGAACAGCACCTGGCCCATCGTCGACCCGCGAGCCTTCGTCCGCGCCTTGACCAGTGCCACCAGCTCGGAGACACGGTGCGCGACGGTCTCCGGGTCGGTGCCGACGAACGCGTACGGCGCGCCGGGCGCCGGGCCGTCGGCCGGGTTCGGCCGGGCGTGCGGCAGCCAGCGCACCCAGTCCCAGCGGGCCTCCCCCAGCACGTCGGCGAGGATCTCCACACGCAGGTCCCGGGGGCTGTGCAGGACGCAGGCCTGCGCGACCAGCCAGCGGGCCAGCCCAGCCACCGTCTCGGCGGGGCCGGCCACGCCGATGACCCCCCGGCCGGCGACGTCGACCAGGACCGGGACGTCGGGGACGGTCCAGCGCACCTCGCGGGAGTAGCCGTCGACCGCCGGGTCCTCCACCTCGATCAGCGACGGCTGATCGGCGGTGCCGACCCGCAGGACCAGGTGGTCCGGGTCGGCGCGGCGGCGTTCCCAGAGCCGTCCGCCCGGCCCGGTCGCCATCAGCCACGCGGTCGCCGGGTCCGGCGCGGCCAGGCTCCTGGCGTGGCGCTCCGCGGTGACGGCCTCGGCGAGCTCGCGGTCGACCTCGGCCCGGCGGGCGCGGTAGCGGGCGGCCGCGAGGCGGAACTGGCGGCGCCCGCCGCGCCGGTCGGTGTACCAGTTCGCCACGCCCATGAGGGGCGCCATCGCCATGATGATCAGGAAGTACGTCGACCCGAAGAGCCAGACGAATGCCACGCCCATCACCAGCGGCGACAGCATCATCACCAACGGGATCGGGCGGCGGGTCGGGGTGGACGGCGGCGACGGGTAGCGCTGCCGCGAGTAGAGCAACGGCGGCACGATCCGCGGCGGCCGGTTGAAGTCACGTCCCACGACGTCCACCGACGGGGTCACGGCGGCATCCGGCTCGAACGGGTCGACCAGCCGCAGCAGGGTGTCCCCCACGGCCAAGTCGACGTCGACCGGCCACGGCCGCGAGGCAGCCGGACGGCCCGCGACCGCTCGGTCGGCGGTCCCGGCACCCGAGACGTTCCCGTTGAAGGTCAGGTCGTTCGGCGTCAGGTCGTTCGAGGCGAATGTGGTGTCGCCGGGCGCGGCCGTCGACGCGGCGCGGCCGGCCGGGCGGCCGGGCTTGCGGCGAGGGTCGCCGTGGTGGTTGACGTTCGTCGCCAGCTGGTGCTCGTCGGTACGGCGGACCGGTGCGGCGAACGGCCGGGCGAGCCGCGCGGCGTGCTGGCGGGACTCGGCGGCCGAGGGCGAGACCGCGGTGGGCGTACGGGCCAGGGCTGGTGAACTGTCGGGTGCCGGCCAGCTGACCCAGGTGTCGCCGGTGTGGCCGACGTGCAGCACCGGGCCCCGCTCGGGCAGCCCGTCGAGCCGGATCGGGCAGCCGGCCGCCGAACCGATGCCGTGCGCGCCTGGCCCGACGGCCCAGACCTGCCCGGCGTGCGGGCCGCCCACCGCGTGCACCTCGTACCAGTGCGGGTCGCGGGTCATGAGTTGCTCGCCGTCCACCGCCGACGCCGCGGTGTCCCGCCAGGGTGGCTCCGGCCCGACCGGACTGGCCGGGCCGCCGACGCCGAGCCGGGCGCCGCCGGCCAGCCCCGACTCGCGCAGGGTCGCCAGCGGGTCGAGCCGCGCGCCGTCGAGGAAGAGGTCGGAGGCAGGCGACGGCGCCGCGTCGAGGTCGTCGGCCAGGTCCCGGGCGAGCCCGGCGGCGACCGTCGCGATGGTGGTCGACGGCTTCGCCGCCAGCGCCACGTCGAGCTGGGCGCCAGACGGGAGGACGACGGTCAGCGGTACCGGACCCACGGACGAGGTCGTCATCTCGAGGCCTCCCTCGTCGATGTCGCCGCGGACGCCGACGACGCCGACGCGGACGCGGACGACGCGGCGGCCGCGGCCGGATCAGCGGCGTCCAGCGTCCCGTCGGGTTCGGCGAGGTCCGCCGCGCCGGCCGGGCCGGCCACCCTCGGCGCTCCCCCTGGCCAGGCCGTCGCGGGGCCGGCCGGCGGCAGGTGCTGGGTAGGATCCGGCGTCGCCGCCGGCATCGCGGGAACCGGCGGAGCCGCGGGAACCGACGGAGTTGTCGGAGCTGCCGGAACCGGCGGAGCTGCCGGAACCGGCGAAGCCGTCAGCACCGGTGGAACCGTGAGGACCGGCGAAGCCTCGGGCCGGGACGGCGCGAGGGCGGGTGCCGGTGGCGAATACGGTCCCGGCGGGGCCGGCACGGCTGGCTGCGAGGGGAATGCCGCCGGCACGGAAGTCGCCCATGCGGGGACGGGCCCCACAGGGGCGGGCGCCACAGGGAGCGGCCCCACGGGGGCCGGCCACATCCCCGGAGCTGGGGGCGCGGTCGCGAGTCGCG
>NZ_KI912266.1:2854694-2857570 GCF_000235425.2 Pseudofrankia saprophytica | reverse complement strand
CGCGCAGCCGCGACCAGCGGCCCGGCCGCGCCTCGTCACCGTCCGCGACGTCGACCGACGGCGTGCCGGAACCTCCGCGACCCGCGGAGCCGGCCGCCAGGCGGCCGGAGTCGGTGGGCCCGCTGTGCCACTGGAAGGAGGCGAACCAGGGCTCGGCGGTGGGATCGGAAAGCGGTGCCTCCGGCTCGTCGGCGGCCTCGTCGTCGTGGTCGCGGCGGACGAGTGTCGGCACCCGGCCTCGCAGCCAGCGGCCGGCGAGCTGCGCGGTCGACGGGAACGGGGTGCCGTCGAGCCGGGCGATGATCCGCAGCGCCGCGTCCTCCGCCTCATGGGGAACCTCGGGCTCGAGCTGGCGCAGCCAGGCTCGCTGGCCATAGCGCTGGCCCCACACCTGGACCGCGTCGCGCAGGTCGTGCAGCTGGACGCCGCGATGCCGGTCGCCGGTCCACTGGTCGGTCAGCGACCTGCCGAGCTCGGCATGCCAGATCATCGGCGGCAGGTCGTCGATGACGACCGCCATCCCGACATGGTTCACCGGGCTGTTCGTGAGCGTCTGGATGGCCCGGTCGGCGGGGGTGCGGCCGCGGAAGAGCCACAGATCACCGGTACGGCTCGCCTCCACGGCGGCGTCCAGGCTGACCGGCATGGCGCACATGCTCACAGCCTAGGACGGACTACCCGCCTCCGGACCCGTCCAGACAGGCTGGTCATGCTCCAGACCCATGTTTCCCGCGTCTTTCTCGCGTCCGTCGGCGGTCTTCTGGTGGATTGCCTCGGCCGTGCCCGCGGCCAGGTTCTAGCCTGAGGTATGCGTTGGTGGAAAGTGCTTGGTCTGGCCGGGGTCGTCGGGGTGGCGGCCACGGGCGCGATGGTGGCTCGCTCCGAACGCGCGCGTCGCGCTTACACGCCGGATGAGGTCCGCGAACGGCTGCACAGCCGGCTCGCCGAGAGCACCACCGCGCCGTCGTCCAACGGGTCGTCCGCCTCGACCCGGGCCGCCGGCTACCGCCGCGCCCACCCCGACGCGTCGTAGGGCCGGTGCCGCGCGCCACCGGCCTCTCCAGATCGCCGACCTCCCGGCCCGACCAGGGCCGACGTCGATCGCGGGCCCAGGCCGGTCGCGGGCCCGTCTCGGCCACGGGCTTACGTCGGTTGCGCGCAAGCCTTACCGGGTGCTGACATCCGCTTGCGACGATCTAGCCGCACGCCCTGTCGCCGCACTCCGTGAGGTCGCCGATGCGCCGCCCGCAGCCCTGCCACCGCCCGGCTCCCGTCGGCTTCCGAACGCGCAGGCTCCTCCCTCGACGGGCGGGAGCCGCGGCCGCGGCGTCCGCGTCCGGGCCGGCCTCGGCGCCGCACCAGCCGGGCGACGAGTGGGAGACCGTCGCCCCGGCCACGGTCGGTCTCGACCCGGCCAGGCTCGACGAGATCGCGAAGACGGCCGAGACCGGCAAGTCGAACTGCCTCCTCGTCGTTCGCGACGGGAAGATCGCTGGCGAGTGGTACTTCCGCGGCACCAACAAGGACACCACCCAGGACGTCTTCTCGGCCACGAAGTCCGTGACGAGCACGCTCGTCGGGATCGCCCAGGACGACGGTGACCTGAAGATCAGCGAAAGTGCCTCGACGTGGATTCCCGAGTGGCGCGGCACACCGTCGCAGGCAGTCACCGTCCGTGACCTGCTCAGCAACGACTCCGGCCGGCGCTGGAGCGTCGGTATCGACTACGGCCAGCTCATCCGGGCGACGGACCAGACCGCGTTCGCCGTCGGCCTGGACCAGGCGAACCCGCCCGGCCAGGTGTGGGCCTACAACAACTCCGCGATCCAGACGCTGCGACAGGTGCTGACGGGCGCAACCGGTCAGGACCCGACAGCGTTCGCCAAGGACCGGCTGTTCGGCCCGCTCGGCATGGCCCACACGTCGATGACGCCCGACGCCGCCGGCAACGCGCGGACCTACACCGGCCTGCACACCACCTGCCGCGACCTGGCCCGCTTCGGGCAGCTCGCCCTGGACCACGGCGTCTGGCACGGCAAGCAGATCGTCTCGGCCGACTGGCTGCGGGCCGCGACCGGCACGTCGTCCACCGAGCTGAACGCGGCCTACGGCTACCTGTGGTGGCTCAACCACGAGGGCCTCATCGGCAACCCCCTGGTCGCGACCGACCTCTCCCAGGTCGGCAACCAGACGGCGACCCGGGGACGGCTCGTGCCCGGCGCCCCGGACGACATGTTCTGGGCGATCGGCCTCGGCAACCAGGTCGTCCAGGTCGATCCCGGCTCCGACACGGTCGTCGTCCGGATGGGCATCCCCGAGACCACCCCCCGCCCGCCCACGTTCGGCCCCGGGGAAGCGAGCCGCGTCGTCACCCAGGCCGTCACCGGCGCCGGCTGATCGACCCCCGACGCGGGCCCGGGCCCGGCGAGCACCGCCACCCGGGCCGATCAGGCGGGTTTCGGGCTGGCGTTGACGTCGGCGGCAGGGTTTAGCGTCGGGCTCATGCGGATCGGCGAGCTGGCGCTGCGGGCGGGGACGAGCCCGCGGGCGCTGCGGCACTACGAGCAGGAAGGCCTGCTCGCGGCCCGGCGGCGGGCGAACGGGTACCGGGACTACGACGAGGACGACCTGCGGCTGGTGGCCGAGATCAGGTCGCTGCTCGCCATCGGCTTCACCCTCGACGAGGCCCGTCCGTTCGTCGACTGCCTGCGGTCCGGGCACGACCGCGGCGTCGCCTGCCCGGACGCCGCCGCCGTCCACCGCCGGAAGATCGCCGAGATCGACGCCTGCGTGACCCGGCTCGCCGAGATCCGCGCCGGTCTGGTCGGCCAGCTCGCCGAGGAGCTGGGGGGCCGGGTGGCCGGCGCCGGCACGCC
>NZ_KI912266.1:2837876-2854594 GCF_000235425.2 Pseudofrankia saprophytica | reverse complement strand
CGAGCGCCCGCCGCACCGCCGTCGGTGCACGCCGCACGCGCCGTGCCCGTCCCGGCGGCGGCGCCGGCCTGTGCTCTGTCCTCCGAGCAGACCCAGTCCCAGCTGAAGACCTACTCTGAGAAAAGAGGCAATCAGTCATGACATCGATCCACGGTGGGGCGCCCCGGACCGTCGGTGGCGTCGCCGTCGCGCACCCGCCCGTCTCGGGCACCGTCGCGACCGTCACCGACGCGACCTTCGCCGAGGTCGTGCTGGCGAGCCCGCTCCCCGTCCTGGTCGACTTCTGGGCGGTCTGGTGCCCGCCCTGCCGGATGATGACTCCCATCCTGGAGAAGCTCGCCGCAGACTATGCCGGCCGGCTCACCGTCGTCTCCCTGAACTGCGACGAGGAGCCCGAGACCGCCCGCGCGTACGGGATCCTGGCGATGCCGACCTTCAAGGTCCTCCGCGGCGGCGAGGAGGTCGCCTCGATCGTCGGCGCCCGCTCCGGCGCCGCGATGCGCAAGCTTGTCGACGACCTGCTCGACGGTTGAGTCCGCGGTCAGTTCATACCCGGGTGTTCTCCGCTGTCATGCGGAATGGCCGGATGGGGGCGGGGCGTGGCCGCGGGTCTGGGTGCGGTAGGGGCGGAAGCCGCGGGCCCGGTAGTTGGCGAGGGCGTTCGGGTGGTCGAGGGTCGACGTGTGTAGCCAGACGCGTTGGACCTCGTCCAGCGTTGGATGCCCGAGGTTCCAGGCGAGGCGGACGGCGAGCGTGAGCGCGTGGCCACCGATGCCGGTGCCGACGTGCTCGGGTACGAGGCCGAAGGAGACGATCTCCACCTCGTGGGGCGGATGCACCGTTGTCTCGAGGACTCCGGCGATGTCGCCGTCGGCGCGCAGCAGGAAGCTCTGGCGGCGGGGGTCCGCGAACCAGTCGGCCCAGGCCAGGTCCGACCAGGTGGCGCTCGGCCAACGGTAGGGCGTGCCGACCCGCACGATCGTCTCCCGGACCAGCGCCTCATCGTCGGTGCCCACCAGCGTGAGCCGAGGGACGACCCGCCCGGCCCGCAGCTGATCCAGGCTGGTCATCTCCAGGAACGTGACGACCTCACCCCGAACCGGCTCTACCGCGGTCACGCTCGCCTCCCTACCGGCACCCGGCCCCGCTGCCAGCCACGTCCTGACCAGCGTCGACGACGCCACCCGGGCCGAGCACTGCGCCGCGCCGCCCTGACTGGTCCCTTGCCGACTCGTCGATCGCGCACACCGGCGCGAGACCGTCAGAGCACCTTGGTGCCGTACATCTCGCCGAGCGGGTCGGCGATCAGCTCCAGGCGGGCCCCGTCGGGGTCGCGGAAGTAGACCGAGACCTTCGAGTGGACGACATGCTCGACGCCCGCCTCCGCCAGCCTGGCGACCAGGTGCTCCCAGCGCTCCGGCACGACCGAGATCGCGACGTGGTGCAGGCCGCCGAGCACCTCGGCGTACGGGCCCAGGTCGAGGCCGGGGAAGTCGAAGAACGCCAGCAGGTTGCCGTTGCCGATGTCGAAGAAGAAATGCGACGACCCTGGGTAGTCACGGTTCTCGATGAGCTCGGTGAGCGGGAACTCCAGGACGCCCTGGTAGAACCTGATCGTCGCCTCGACGTCGCGGCTGATCAGCGCGGTGTGGTGTACCCCCCGGGCGGACGACGCCGGCCGCTGCTCGGCCGGCAACAGATACCTCTCGCGCAGCGCGGACCGCGCCGCCGCCAGGGCGGGCAGGTCGCGGGGGGCTGGAATGGTCGTCGCCGTCGACGGGTCGCTGCTCATGGTCACTCCGATGCTCGCCTCGGGACGGCGGCCGCCTGGTCGCGCCTCACGTCACCATCCGCGCCAACTAATTGCCCCCACAACATCTTCCTCGGGCCGTCCCGTGGAGCATGCTCCTGTCCGCCACGGGACACACGTCGCCGAGCCCTGCGGCCCGGCCCACGATGGATCGCGCGAGTCGGTCATGCTTGCGTCAGTCGACAGACATCGATCGGTCATCTTTCTGTGACACGACGATAGCGGTCCGGCGCGATGATGAACTTTTCATGAACGAAAAATGACAGTCGACGGAAGATGTCACGGACATCGGGTGCGACCGTCGTCTCCACCCAAGGCGCCAGCTACAACGGTTTTGTGGGTGAAACCGCGCTGATCCTGGTCGTCGTCACAGCTTTGGCCTTTGACTTCACCAACGGCTTCCATGACACGGCAAACGCGATGGCGGCCTCGATCGCAACCAGGGCGCTACGCCCCAAGGCCGCAGTCGCGCTTGCGGCGCTGCTCAACCTGGCGGGGGCATTCCTGTCCCTGTCCGTCGCGGCGACGATCGCGAGCGGGCTGGTCAATACACACCTGATCACACTGCCCGTGGTCTTCGCCGGGCTGGCCGGTGGGATCGTCTGGAATCTGGCCACCTGGTACCTGGGCATCCCGTCCAGCTCGTCCCACGCGCTCATCGGTGGAGTGATCGGCTCGGCGTTGGCGGCGGCCGGCACAGACGCGGTCAAATGGCACGGTCTCGTGCAGAAGGTCGTGATTCCGGCCGTGCTCTCCCCAGCCATCGCCGTACTGATCGCGGGGGTTGGCACCTTCCTCGTCATCCGGATCAGCCGGGGCGTCCGTCAGGAGACTCGAGACCGCGGGCTACGCCTCGGCCAGGTCGGGGCGGCGTCGATGATGTCGCTCGCGCACGGCACCAACGACGCCCAGAAGACGATGGGCATCATCACGCTGGCTCTGATCGCCAACGGTTCCCTCGCCACGGGCTCGAAGGCGCCCACCTGGGTGATCATCGCGTGCGCCATGGCGCTCTCCCTGGGTACCTACTGCGGCGGCTGGCGCATCATCCGGACACTCGGTCGAGGACTCGTGACCATCGAACCGCCGCAGGGCCTCGCGGCAGACTCGTCCTCCGCCGCGACCATCCTGCTCTCCAGCCACTTCGGCTACTCGCTGTCGACGACGCACGTCGCGTCCGGGTCGATTCTCGGCAGCGGACTGGGCAGCCGGGACGGGCGGGTCCGCTGGGGCATTGCCCGCCGGATGGTCACCGCCTGGCTGCTCACGCTGCCGGCCGCCGGGCTCGTCGGCGCGGGTGGCTACGCCGTGGTCCACGGCATCGGCGGCACGGCGGGCGTCGTCGCCGGTTTCGCGGTCCTCGTCGCCGGCGCCGGCGCGCTGTTCGTGCTGTCCCGGCGCTCCCCCGTCGGCCACCACGACATCCACGAGGAACCGGTCGACCCGGCCGCGGACGGAGCCAAGGCGGCCTCCCCGACCGCCAAAACCTCGGTCGCGGCCTAGCCATGGGCGCGGCGCTGACCGGACCCGATGAACCCGCCCGGGTGACGGGACGGGTCACCATGACGGAGGAACGCCGATGACGTCCTGGATCGACCTGGACGCCCTGTGGAAGATCGTCGTCATCGGGCTGCTGTGCGGCGCCGGCCTGCCGGCGGTGTTCGCCGTCGGGCTGCGCGCGCTGAGCCTCTCCGAGCGGCGCGCCGGGGCCGCCGCCCCGGTCTCTGTCCCCGAGGCCGCGCTGATCGCGCCGGTCGCACCGGGCCTGGGCGGCGGCGACTACGCGCGGCCCCGAACCGCGCGGGCGGGGGCCGAGAGGGTCGCCGCGGGCCTGTGCTTCGCCGCGGTACTCGCGGCGATCGGCTGGGGCGTCGCGTTCATCGTCTCGCACGGCTGACCGGGCGCCGCCGACCAGCCTCCGGCCGTTGACCGCCCAGCCGCCCGCGGTCCCCGGGCCGCGGCGCTGACATTTGTCTTACGCGACGCTTACGGCATGTTGGACCGCCTCTGCGAAGGTGCTGCCTGTCAGGGAGGGCAGAGTCCGGCCGGCGGAGGCAAGGGGACAGATGCGACGAGCGGGGTTGCCTCGGGCGCTCAGGACGACGGCGCTGGCGGGCGTGACGCTGGTGGGGGCGGTGGCCCTTACGGCCTGCGGGCCGCGGGACCGGCCGGCTCCCGCCGCCTCGCAGCCGCCGGCGGGGACCGCGCCGCCCGCCGGGACCGTCACCCACACGCTGACGGTCGGCGAGCTGAGGCGTTCCTACGAGATCCACGTGCCGCCGGGCACCGGGACGACCCCGCGGCCACTCGTCGTCGAGCTGCACGGCGGCGGCGGCAACAGCGGCAACGTCGAGGGGCAGACCGGCTTCTTCGACCTGGCGGACCAAAAGGGCTTCCTGGTCGCGAGCCCGAACGGGACCGGCCGGCGCGCGGACCGGCTGCTGACCTGGAACGCGGGCTGGTGCTGTGGGCAGGCCGCCCAGAACGACGTCGACGACGTCGGGTTCATCGCCGCCATGCTCGACGACATCGCGGCGCACTACCCGCTCGACACCCGTCGGGTGTACGCCACCGGGTTCTCGAACGGAGCGATGTTCACCTATCGGCTGGGCTGCGCGCTCGCCGACCGGTTCGCCGCGATCGCCCCGGTGTCCGGCGCCCTCGACTACGACGGCTGCGCGCCGAGCCGGCCGGTGCCGCTGCTGGCGATCCACGGCACCGCCGACCAGAACGTCCCCTACGACGGCGGCACCGGCTCCGGCGGGGACAAGCGGTTCCCGACCGAGAGCGGCCGGGTCGACCGGTCGGTGGCGGACTCGGTCGGGTTCTGGGTCGGGCGTGACGGCTGCCCGGTCACCCCCGTCGAGCGGCGCGACGGCACCGTCACCCGGGCCACGTACGCGCCGTGCGCCGAGGGCACCGAGGTCGTCCTCGACACGATCGACGGCGGCGGCCACGCCTGGCCCGGCGGCCAGAAGGGTCACCCGGGGGCGGACGCGCCGGCGAGCGGCCTCGACGCCACCGCCGCCATCTGGGACTTCTTCGCCCGCCACGAGCTGCCCCGCCAGTAACGGGTCGTGCCGAATTGTCGGACCAGGCCGCTAGGGTGATCAGCATGGTTGCTCCAGCCGCGACGACGCTGACACTGGACGCTCCGATCACGGCGGTCGTCGTCTACCCGCGGCAGGCCCGGGTCACCCGCCGTGGGACCGTGACGCTGCCGCCCCGCCCCGAGGGCATGGGCGACGTCGCGCCGGAGGTCGCGGTGACGCTCGGCGGCCTGCCGATGGAGCTGGACGCGGACTCGGTGCGGGTGTCCGGGCGCGGCGCGGTGCGCGTGCTCGGTGTGGACGTCGTCGTCGAGTCCCGTGCGGTGACGGTGGACCCGCGGCTGGTGGAGCTGACGGACGAGGTCGACCGGCTGCGGCGGCGCGCCCGCGAGCTGGCCGACGACCAGGAGATCGAGCAGGCGCGCCGCAGGTTCCTGGACGTCGCCGCCCGCAACGGCGCCGCCGCGCTCGCCCGGGGCTGGGGTGCGCCGTCATGGAGCGCCAGCCCCGCGGAGGATGGGACGACACCGCCCAGCGGCGAGGAGCGGCGGTTGGCCGAGGCCGCCGGTGCACTGGCCGCGCAGCTGGCGGACGTGCACGCCCGACTGCGCGCGATCACCGACGAGCAGGAGGACGTCCAGAAGCTGATCGACGCTGCCCGGCGCGCCCTGGAGGCCCGCCGCGGCGTGCGCCTGCCCGACACGAGGCAGGTTGTCGTGGCGCTGGAGCCGACGGGTGGTCCCGGCGCCGCCGAGGGCAGGGTCGACGTCGAGCTGGAGATCTCCTACCTGGTCGGCGGCGCCTCATGGTCGGCGCGGTACGACGCGCGGCTGGTCGACGGCGTGGTCACGCTGACGTGGTTCGGCATGGTGCGCCAGCACAGCGGCGAGGACTGGCCCGCCGGCGACCTGAGGCTGTCGACCGCCCGGCCGGGCCGCGCCAGTGGCCTGCCCGAGCTGGACCCGTGGTACGTCGACGTCGCGCGGCCCCAGGTGATGCAGTTCGCCCTGGCCGCGGGCGGTGCCGGCTACGGCGCCGCCGACGCGGCCGCCCAGATGGCGCCGGTCCCGGCCGCGGCGCGGGCGAAGGCTCCGGGGGCGTCGGCCCCGCCGCCGCCGGTCGAGCACGCGGTGGCCACCATCGACACGTCCGGAACCGCGGCGACCTACCGGCCGGCCCGGCCGGTGGCGGTGCCGGCCGACGGGCGACCACACCGCACCACCCTGGCCGTCCTGGAGCTGGAGGCTCAGCTCGACTACCTGACCGTGCCCAAGCTCGCCCCCGAGGCCTACCTGCGCGCCACCGTCACGAACACCTCGGCGCACACCCTGCTGCCCGGGCCGGTCTCGGTCTTCCACGACGCCGACTTCGTCGGGACCAGCACCGTCGAGCTGGTGCCGCCGGGCGCCGAGGTGGAGCTGCAGCTCGGCGTCGACGACCGGCTGCTGGTGGAACGCGAGCTGGTCAGCCGCGCCACCAGCCGCAAGGTCGTCGGCAACCTGCGGCGCACCGACGTCGGCTACGTGATCACCCTGACGAACCACACCCCACGCCCGGCGCGGGTGACCGTTCGCGACCAGATTCCGGTCTCCCGCCACGAGGGCATCACCGTCAAGGACTTCCTGAGCTCGCCCACCGTCGACGAGCGCACCGACCTCGGCCAGCTCACCTGGACCGTCGACCTCAAGCCCGGCGCCCAGCGCGCGATCGAGTTCGGCTTCCGCCTCGAACACGCCCGGAGCCTGGACCTGACCGGCTGGACCGACTGACACGGGCCGGCGACGCCCCCGATCGGTCAGGGCGCCGCCATCGGTGAAAGGCACTTCGGCCCAACCCCTCGCGCGCCAGCCCGTCATGGTGCGACAAACATCAAGACGAGGGCATCGGGAGGTTCGACATGGCCGGGCGGGTCGAAGGCAAGGTCGCGTTCATCACCGGGGTGGCACGGGGGCAGGGGCGGGCGCACGCGGTCCGGCTCGCGCAGGAGGGCGCCGACATCATCGGCGTCGACCTGTGCGCCGACGTCGACACCGTCGACTACCCGATGGCGACCGCGGCGGATCTGGCCGAGACGGTCGCGCTGGTGGAGAAGCTCGGCCGGCGGATCGTCACCGCGGTCGCGGACGTCCGCGACGAGGACGCGCTGCGGACGGCCGTCGACGCCGGGGTCGCCGAGTTCGGCCGCCTCGACGTCGTCGTCGCCAACGCCGGTATCTCCGGTGGCGGCGCCGCGACGGAGACGCTCGACGCGCACGCCTGGCGCACGCTGCTCGACATCGACCTCACCGGCTGCTTCCTCACCGCCAAGGTGGCGATCCCGCACCTCGTCGCCGGCGGGCGCGGCGGCTCGATCATCCTGACCAGCTCGATGCTCGGCCTGAAGGGCCAGGGCTGGATGGCGGCCTACGTCTCCGCCAAGCACGGCCTCGTCGGCCTGATGCGATCGCTGGCCAACGAGCTCGCCGGCCAGCTCATCCGCGTCAACAGCGTCCACCCCGGCAACGTCCGCACGCCGATGGTCGACAACGAGTCGCTGCGCCGGATGCTGCGCCCCGACCTGGCGAACCCGACCATCGACGACGCCGCCGCCGTCCTCGGCGGGCTGCACCTCATGCCGGTCCCGCTGATCGAGGCCGTCGACGTCGCCAACGCCGTCCTGTTCCTCGCCTCCGACGAGGCCCGCTACATCACCGGCGTCGCACTCCCCGTCGACGCCGGTGCCACCGCCAAGGGCTGACAGCCCAGACGGCCTCCTTCTGCCCCTCGGCCTGCGTTCCCCCGGCTAGCGCATCGTGCGGAAGGCGCGGCGGACCTGGTCGGCGAAGACGGCGGGCTGCTCGTAGGCGGCGAAGTGGCCGCCCCGGTCGGCCCGCTCGTAGAAGCGCAGGTCGGAGAAGCTGGGCTCGACCCAGCGCCGCGACAACCGGATGATCTCCCTTGGGAAGACCGAGATGCCTGCGGGCACGCGCACATCGAGGCCGCCGGCCAGGCCGGACGCACGGCTGGGCCGCGACAGGCCCGACTCCCAGTACAGCCGCGCCGACGAGGCCGCGGTCGCCGTCAGCCAGTACAGCGAGATGTCATCGAGCATCTGGTCACGGCTCAGCGCCGTGTACGGGTCGCCGTCGTGATCGGTCCAGGCGTGGAACTTCTCGGCGATCCAGGCGCACTGGCCGACGGGCGAGTCCGCGAGGGCGTAGCCGAGCGTCTGCGGGCGGGTCGACTGCAAAGCCGAGTAGCCGGAGCCCCATTCCAGGAACTCGGCCATCGCGGTGAGGGCGTCCTGTTCCTCGTCCGTCAGCTCGCTGAGGTCGCCCCCCGGGCCGGTCATCACGAAGTTGAGGTGGATGCCGGCGAGGTGGTCCGGGTCAGCCGCGGTGAGCCCGATCGTCACCGCCGAACCCCAGTCGCCGCCCTGAGCCCCGTACCGGTCGTAGCCGAGCCGGGCCATCAGCGTCGCCCAGGCGGCGGCGATGCGCGGTACCCCCCAGCCGGCGGCGGCCGGGCGGCCGGAGAAGCCATATCCCGGCAGCGACGGCACGACGAGGTGGAAGGCGTCCGCCAGGTCGCCGCCATGCGCGGCCGGGTCGGTGAGTGGGCCGATCACGTCGAGGAACTCGAGGACCGAGCCAGGCCAGCCGTGGGTGAGCAGCAGCGGCAGCGCGTCCGGGTTGGGCGAGCGCACGTGCAGGAAGTGGACGTCCAGGCCGTCGATCGTGGTGACGAACTGGTCGTGGGCGTTCAGCCGGTCCTCGCAGCGCCGCCAGTCGTAGCCGTCGCCCCAGTAGGAACACAGGTCGCGCAGCCACTCCAGCGGCACACCCTGGCTCCAGTCGCCCACCGCCTCCTTCTCCGGCCAGCGGGCCACCGCCAGCCGGCGCCGTAAATCGACGAGATCCTCCTCGGGAACCGCGACCTTGAACGGCGCAACATCCGTGCTCATCCGCCCCACCCCATCGTGTTCAGGCCCCTGAGCCTCTGGATACCCAGGCGCGGGGTGGGCGCGCGGGCGGCCTGGCGGTCACCCGGCGGGTCCGGTCCGGCCCGTCCCCGCGCCACCCGGTTTCCCGCGCCCATCCCCTCGCTTCAATATTTCCAACTGTCGGTGGCGCGGGCCACACCTGCCATGGTTTCGTGCCTTTGGTACCAGCCGGCGGCGGGCGGCCGTCGTGGCGCGGACGGGTGGGCCGTGCGGCGACGCGGCGACGCGGCGGCAGGGCCGGCTGAGGAGGCGGGGATGGAGTTCCACCTGTACTTGCCGCAGATGCGGATGACGATGCCCGAGATCGTCGAGCGGGCACGCGGCGCCGAGCAGGCGGGGTTCGCGGGCATCGCGCTGATGGACCACCTCGCGCCGCCCATGGCGGCCCAGACGCCGATGTTCGAGGCGATGACGGCGGCGACCTGGGTGGCGGCGAAGACCGAACGGCTGACGGTCGGCCACCTGGTGCTCTGCGACATGTTCCGTCATCCGGTCCTGCTCGCGAAGCAGGCTGTCACGCTGGACCATGCCAGCGACGGGCGCTTCGAGCTCGGCATCGGCTGGGGTTCCGTACCAGCGGAGCTCGAGCAGTACGGAGTGGGCGACGCGACCCCGCGGACCCGCGTCGAGCGGCTGGCCGAGACGCTTGCCGTCCTGCGCCTGCTCTGGAGTGGCGAGCGCGTCAGCTACCAGGGCGAACACGTCACGCTGCGCGAGGCCACCGCGCTGCCGGTCCCGACCCGGCCGATCCCGATCACCATTGGCGGCACCGGCCCGCGCACGCTGGCGCTCGTCGCCGAGTACGCCGACTGGTGGAACATCCAGATCGGCCGGCTGGACCAGCTCGACGAGCTGCGTGCCCACGCCGGCAAGGCCCGTGTCTCCGTCCAGCAGCTGGTGACGGTCATCCCGCCCGACGCGCCGCCGGCCCGACGCGACGAGATCACCGCGCTCGCCCAGCGCCGGTTCGGCCGGATGGGTGCCGGTGGCGGCCTCGTCACCGGCACCCCGGCCGAGCTGGTGGCCTACTTCGAAGGACTCGCCGCCCGTGGCGTGGACCGTGCCTACGCCTGGTTCACCGACTTCTCGGCGCCCGCGACGCTCGCCGCCTTCGCGGAGGTCATCGAAAACCTCCGCTAGTCCGCTCCCCCACCGACGGGTCCTTCGCGCTGGCGCCGAGTCGGGCGCGCCGGCCCTGACGAGGTGTCAGGGTGCGGTCGGGCCGTCGGTCTCGGACTGTTCGGCGAGAAAGCGCTCCAGCTCGGCGCCGAGCTCGTCGGCGGTCGGCAGGTCCTCGGAACTGACGGTCGGCAGGCTACCGGTGTCCTTGCCGCGCTTGTAGGCGTCGTACTGCTCCTCCAGCGCGCTGACGAGCGACGCCATCTCCCCACCCTTGGCGAGCTCCTGGTCGACCTCGCCGCGCACCGCCTCGGCGGCGGACTGCAGGCCGTCCAGAGGCAGCATGAGCCCGGTGGCCTTGGAGACCGACGTCAGCAGCACCTCGGTCGCCTGTGGGAAGTCCGTCTGGTTCAGGTAGTGCGGGACGAGGGCCGCCAGGCCCATCGCGTCGCGCCCCTCCCGGCCGAACTCATACTCCAGCAGGTGACCCGCGCTGCCCGGCACCTGGACCTGGCGCACCCACGGTTCGTAGCCGGCGATCAGGTCCTTGCGGGTGGCGTGCGCGATCAGCCCGGTCGGGCGGGTGTGCGGCACCGCCATCGGGATGGCGTTCAGGCCGACGGACAGGTGCAGGTTCATCCGTCGGGTCAGTTCGCGCACGGCGGTGGAGAACCGCTTCCACATCAGGTCCGGCTCAGGGCCCGCGAGCAGCAGGAACGGCGTGTCGGCGCGGTCGCGTAGCACGTAGAGGGCCAGCGTTGGATCCTCGTAGTGCTCCCAGTGGTCCTCGACGAACGTCATCGCCGGGCGCCGCGAGCGATAGTCCAGCAGCAGGTCGATGTCGAACGTCGCGACGACCTCGTGCTGCAGCGTCGTCAGCAGGTGCTCGCTCGCGAGCCGAATCGCGTTCCCGGAGTCGACGACCCCGGTCATCGCCTCGAGCATCACCGGCCGCCCCAGGTCGGGCAGTTCACCGTGGATCTCGTAAAGCTCACTCGGGTCGAGCATGGGCCGAGACCTCCCCACTGGTGTGTTGACCGCCTCCGGGGGCGCCCACTCGCTGCATGGTCACTCTCCAGCCGTAACAGTTGCGCATGGTCGCACCTCCTTCGGTCATGGTCCTGCCAGGGTGACGGCCTCGGCCATCACCGCATTGTCGCGTCGCGGGCTTGCCAGCGGGTGGTGCCTGCCGGCATAGTCCTGCCTTGCCCGGTCCTGCCTTGCCGCGAGGCCGCCGCCCGCCGGAACCGCGACATCACCGGGCGAACCGAGGGAGCGGGTGCCGCGGCACGGACACAGCGCCGTCGCCGCGGTCCAGGCGAATGGTCTGGGCCAGCCGGCCCGGCCGCCCGCACCGCGCCGTCCGGTCGGCCCGCGTCACTCGCCGCCGGGCCGTGCCTGGCCGCCGCGCCTGGCCCGACCCCGCTTGTTTCTTCGGCCTCGTCTGCTTCAACGGTGGCGGCGCGGATCCATTCCTACTCCACCCCGCCTACCTTCCAGCTTCCTCCTCGGTCGCCCGGATGTACGTCAATCGGCCGAACCGCGCCGGATGACGTGGCGCCTTCTCCCGTTTCGTGAGGTTGGTGAAAATCCTCCACGCGCGCCGCCGGGACGTCGTCAACGGCGTTGTCTACAGTGCATGTGATCGGACGTGTGATCGGACGTGTGATCGGACGTGTGATCGGACGTGTGATCGGACGTGTGATCGGACGTGTGATCGGACGTGTGATCGCGGCGCGTCGGCGCGCACCGACGGAACCGAGGTGGATGGCGATGTCGAACGACGTGCTCGAACCGGACGACTCCGAACCGGACGACTCCGGGCCAGACGAACCGGGAACCGGCGACCCGGGCGCGGGTGAGCCGAGCGGCCGGGTGACGGTCAGCGCGGCAGGGCGGCGGACGCCGCGCGGCACGCTGTCACGGCGGGTGCTGCTGGACAGCGCCCTGGAGATCGTCGACATCGGCGGGGTGAACGCGCTGTCGATGCGCGCCCTCGGTGCCCGGCTCGGCGTCGACCCCACCGCGATCTACCGCCACTTCCAGAACAAGAACGAGCTGCTCGACGCGCTCGCCGACCTGATGGTCCGCGGCGAGGAGCCGCTACCCGCGACCGGCGACCCGGCGGCGGACCTGCGGGACAACCTGCGCCAGCTACGCCGCCAGCTGCTGCGCTACCCGACGCTCGCGCCGTCGGTGCTGCGCCAGCCACCGGGCACCGGCTCCTGGTGGGACCGGATGGAGCATGCCTTCGGCACGCTGCGCGCCATCGGCCGGACGGAGGCGGAAGCGGCGGTGACCTGGCAGACGCTGCTGTTCTTCGTCGTCGGCCACGCGCTGGTGGAGGCGCGCCATCTGGCGGAGAACATCGCGACGGACCGGGTCGGTGCGCCGATGCCGACCGTCAACCCGCCGCGCTCCCGCTACCCGGCGCTGGCGGCGGCCGCGCCCCACCTGCACGCCGACCTCACCGACCAGTTCGAGGCCGGCCTCGACCGGATCCTTGGCTGACCCCACTCCCCCACCTCATGCCCCGGTCCACGCCGTCCGCGGTCGCCTTGTCACACCATCGACCCGGACCCGGACCTGATGCCGGTGTCCGGCACGCGGGCAGAACGCCGCATCGGCGGACGCACTGGCCCGGACATGCCGAGAGCGGGTGTTGGCGGCCGGTCGCGCACGCACACGGACCTCGGTGCCGCGCCCGCCGGAATGCCGCCCGGTCGTGCCGAATACTCCCAGGCCAGGCGCCCCGCCGGGGGGCGCGCGGGACGCCCGGGAGCCAGCGATGGACCAGCGGAGTGCTCGAGCGCGGCGCCACGTCGCGAGGGCCGCGACGGCGGCGTGTGTGGCCGCGGTGGCGTTGGGCGCCACGGCCGGCTGCTCACAGCCGGACCCGTCCGCAGGCTTCGACGTCCCGTCCCCGACGCCGACGTCCCCCGCGCCGACGCCCTCGCCACTGGCGGCCGCCGGCTCGGCCCCGACGACCTCGGCCACGGACGACGGCGCGACACCGCCCCCCGCGACGGCCTGGGCCAGGACACCGCCGGCCGCGGCTCAGGCGACCGGAGAGCCGTTCGCCACCCTCGACCCAGCGGACCTCACCAACCCGACCGGCCGCGGTGATACCGCCGCGGGCGACGCGCCGCGGTGCACCGGCGCGGGACTTACGCCCCGGCTCGGCAGCCCGACCCAGCTCACGGCGCTCGCGCCGGGGCTGACCCAGTTCGGGCTCATCATCACCTTCGTCAACAACACGACGCGAACCTGCGCGATGTACGGCTTCCCGGGCGCGACGCTCGTCACCGCCCAGGGCGACACCTACGACCTGGCTCGCCGCACGACCGTCATGCCCGCGTCGCTGCGCGTCCCGCCGGGCGACGGCGCCGCGGCGGTCCTCACCTACCTCGCCGTGCCCGCGGCGGCCGCCACGCCACCGGCGGGCGACGGCTCGCCTGCCGCGGCGATGCCGGCCTTCGACGCGCGCTACCTGCTGGTCACCCCGCCCGACGACCGCGACCCGATACGCGTCGACTGGCCGGGCGGCCCCGTCGCCGACCAGCGCCGCGACGCCTATCCCGCCAGCTACATCGGCCCCGTCACCCGCTGAGCCGGTTTCGCCGGGCCGCCACGGCCGGCGGCCTGTCCGCCACCGGCGGCGACCGCCGCGGGCCGCGCCAGCCCCGGCCGGGGCGCGGACGGCCGACCGGCGGGTAGCGAGCGCCCGAACACGGGCAACGCCAGCGTAAGGCTGGGCACCCGACCGTTCTGGGACGCGGTGGCCCGACCGTTCTGGGACGCCACCGTCGGCCAGGGCCTGGGCGTGCCACGGCGCGCGACCGGCTCGTCGCGACCAGCCGGGCTGACAGAGCCGACCGGGCTGACAGAGCCGACGCGGCTGACAGAGCCGACGCGGCTGACGGAGCCGACCGGGCCGAGCGAGCGGCGACGGCGGCGTTCGTAGAGCCAGGCCGCGGATGTCGCGAGGGTCGCCGACGCGAGCACCACCGTCCAGCCCGCGGGACCGACCGGACGGCAGCCGAAGAGCTGGGACAGCAGTGGCGTCTGGACCAGCACCGCCAGAACCAGCAGGCTCGCGAGCGCGGTGGTGATCACCAAAGGATCCCAGCCGGCCAGCATCAGCGTCTGGCCGAGCTGGGTCGTGACCAGCGCGAGCAGCCCCATCGTCGACGCGCGCCGCGGAGTGCCGCTGTACCGGCCGACCAGCCAGGCCGCCGTCGCGCCCGCGGTCGTCGTCGCGCCCCTGACCAGCAGCATGCGGCGCAGCGGCCCGGACAGCCACCGCTCGGCGACCGCGTCCGCCTCGGCCGCCGGGGCCCGCCCGAAGTCGGTGCCGTTCGACAGGGACGCGCCGGCGAGCCAGGCGGCCCGAGCGAGGCGGCGCAGGGCAGCGACCGGATCGGCGCGACCGGATCGGCGCGTCCCACCGGCGCCGTCCCGGCCACCACCGTCCTCGCCGCCGCCCCCATCTCCGCCGCCGCGGCCGCCAGACCCGCCGCTGTCAGGCCCACCGCCATCCGTTCCCCGGGTGCTGTCGCCGTCTCGGGCCGCCATCGGCCTCTCGACCGGCCGGGAGGCGTCGTGGTCGCCCCGTCCGTGCTCCTCCCCCGAACGCACGGCGAGCGCCATGGCCGGCGCCATGTCGGTGAGCAGGTTGACCAGCAGCAGCTGGCGCGGGCGCAGCGGCGCCTCGCCGGCGATCGCCGTCCCGAGCAGCGTGAAGGCGATCTCCCCGGCGTTACCGCCGACGAGCACCGACACCGCGTCGGTCACCGAGCGCCACATCCTGCGGCCCGCCAGCACGGCGTCGGCCAGGCGGGTGACCTCGGCGTCGGTGAGCAGCAGGTCGGCGGCGCCCGTCGCGGCGGCGGTACCCCGGCCGCGCACGGCGACGCCGATGTCGGCGGCCCGGATGGCGGCGGCGTCGTTCGTGCCGTCGCCCGTCATCACCACCACCTTCCCCAGCCGCTGCAGGGTCGTGACCAGCCGCACCTTCTGCTCCGGTGAGATGCGGGCGAACACCGCGGCGGCGCCGACCTGGGCGGCATAGCCATCGTCGGTGAGCCGGTCGAGCCGCGCGCCCGTCACCACCCGGTCCGCGCCGGGGACGCCGACCTCCCGCGCGATCGCCGAGGCGGTCTCGGGATGGTCGCCGGTGACCATGACGACCCGCAGCCCGGCGTCCAACAGGCGGCGCACCCCCAGCGCGGCGGACGGACGCGGGCTGTCGGCGATGCCGACGAAGCCCAGCAGGCGAAGCGAGCTCAGGTCGACGGCCGACGCCGGCCGGCTTCCCGGAATCGACTCGGCCACCGCCAGCACCCGCAGCCCCTGACGGGCGAGCCGGCCGGCAGCGGCCCGAGCGGACGCGAGCCGCACCGCGTCCAGTTCGACGAGGCCGAGCACCACCTCCGGCGCGCCCTTGAGCGCGAGCACCGGCCCGTCGGCCGTGCGCAGCAGGGTGGACGCATAACCCCGAGCGGTCTCGAACGGGCTCTCGTCCGCCCGCTCACCCACCAGCGCCCGGGCCAGCTCGGGCCGCCCGACGACCGCTTCGAGCACCGCCCGGTCGGTCGCGTGCGGCACCCGGCCCTCCCGCGGCGGGCAGGCCGCGGCCGCCACCGCCAGCATTCGGGCGGCTGCTCCGTTCAGCCCGTTCGACCCGGCCGTCGCGGCCGTCGCGTTCGATTCGCTTGTTCCGGCCGGTCCGCTCGTCGCGTCGCCCGTTCCCGGGGCGGCCACGGGCACCGTCCGCCACCGGCCAGCCGCGTCGGGCAGGGCGGCCGCGCGCAGCAGCAGTCGGCCCTCGGTCAGCGTGCCGGTCTTGTCGAAGCAGACGACGTCGGCCCGACCCAGCGCCTCAACCACCCGCGAGGAACGCACCAGCACGCCGAGCTTCGCGAGCCGACGGGCCGCGGCCACCTGCGCGACCGTCGCGACCAGCGGCAGACCCTCGGGCACCGCGGCGACGGCGAGGGCGACACCGGAGCTGAGCGCCGAGCGCGCCGACGAGCCCCGCACCGAGCCGAGCGCCGCCACCGCGAGCCCGGACAGCCCGGTCGCCGGCAGCGCCAGCCGGGTCAGCTCGCCGAGCCTGGCCTGCACGCCGACGGGCCCGGCCGTGTGGGCCTCGGCCACGACGCCGGCGCGGCCCGCGAGGGTGGCCTCCCCCGTCGCGACGACGACGGCCCGGGCGGTGCCGGCGAGCACCGTCGTCCCCTCGTAGACCATGCAGTCGCGGTCGCCGACCTCGGCGGCCGGGGTGGGCTCGATGCCCTTGGTCACCGGCAGGGACTCCCCGGTCAGCGTCGCCTCGTCCACCTCCAGCGCGTCGGCCCTCAGCAGCCGGGCGTCCGCCGGCACCACGTCCTGCGCGCTCAGCTCGATGACGTCGCCGGGCCGCAGCGTGTCGGCCCGGCGGGTCTCCGCCTCGTCGCCGCCGGTCACGACGCGGGCCATCAGCACGTTGCGGTCGATCAGCCTGGCCAGCACTCCCTCGGCGTGCGCGCGCTGAGCGCCGCTCATCGCCGCGTTCGCCAGCGACACGCTGGAGACGAGCAGGGCGTCCGTGGTCGAGCCGAGGACGGCGCTCGCCGCCGCCCCGACGAGCAGCACCGGCACGAGCGGATCGGTGAGGTCCGCGACCACCGCGGTGAGGTAGCGGCGGGCACCCGTGCCGGCCGCCACGACCCGGCCGCCGACCGCCCGCGCGGCGGCGCCGGTCACCTGGCCGTTC
>NZ_KI912266.1:2828905-2837776 GCF_000235425.2 Pseudofrankia saprophytica | reverse complement strand
CCCTCGGGCGGCCGAGCGAGCCGCGGCCGGCCGGGCGGCGGACGACCGCGTCGCCGCCGACGACGTCGCCGCCGGACGCGCGGCGGTGGAACGGGTGGCCGTCGAACGGGTGCCGGTGGAACGGGTGGCGGGCGACGCGGCGGTCCGCGTGGGCCGGGCCAGGCTGTTCTCATCGGGGCTGACGGTCGTCGTTCGCGCCTTCGACGGCATGGCTGTTCCCCTTTCCGCCCAGGCAGCGGCGACAGTCGGCTACGCTTAGTAACCGCGTTGAAGCCAAGTGTCTACCATGCGGGACGGCCGATCGCCCGTCAGCCAGCCGGGCCCGTCGGGTCCTTCACGGACGGCGCCCGCCACGCTCGAGGGGCGAGAGCGGACGGTCGAGACCGTCCACCAGCAGCCCGAGCGCCCGGTCGAGGATGGGGATCAGATCGGCGCCGGCGTGGGCGAGCCACTCCTCGTAGCCGGCGATCGCGACGCCGAGAAACGCCCAGGCCACCGCTTGCGGCTCGAGCGCGCCAACGTCGCGTCCGGTCCGCTCGGCGACGAACTCGGCGACCACCGCCCGCCACCGGGCGTAGCGCAGCATGGAGTGCGCCTGCAGGGCGGGGGTGCGCAGGATGAGCGCCATCCGTCGCCGGTGCCAGTCCGCCTCGGCGGCCGGGTAGCTGTTGAAGTCCAGGATCGCGCGGCGCAGCGCCGGGAGCACCGGCACGTCGGGCGGGGTGGCGGCCAGCGCCGCGCGCATCGTCTCGAGGTGGGCGTCGAACTCCCCCCAGGCGACGTCGTTCTTCGACGCGTAATACCGGAAGAACGTGCGCCGCCCGATGCCCGCCGCGGCCGCGATGTCGTCGACCGTGGTCGCGTCGAACCCGCGCTCCGCGAAGATCAGCAGAGCGTGCCGCTCGAGCTCGGCGGCGCTCGTCACCGGCCGGCGCCCGGCCCGTCCCCCGTTCACCCTGGACCCATCCCCCCGGCTGGCGCCATCTCCAGGAACCGTGCCATCTCCAGGAACCGGGCCGTCCCCGCGGACACGGCCGGTGTCGCGCTGCGCGACCGCTCGCGCGGAGCCGGGCTCGCGGAACGCATCAACCGATCCCTTTCCTTTGGCATCGGGTGCCAATATGCTTCCTGTCACCCGGCAAGTTGTGACATCGGGTGTCACAACCGGACGGGCCGCGAGCGCCGCCCGTTCCGGGAGGTGCCCAACCCATTGCGATGTGGACGGACATCACGGTATGGCCACAGCATGAACTCGATCGACGGCGACACCGACGCGGTGCCCGCGCCGCCACTTTCGGTGCCAGCGCCGACACCGGCGGTGGCACGCTCCGTGAGCCTGGCGCTCGCCGAGCCGTTCGCGTTGCGTGAGCACACCGCGCCGTCGCGTGTCCTGTTCGGCCCGCACGAGACGAACCTCGCCCGCCGCCGGGACATCTCCGACCGCCACGTCGCCTACTACGCCCGCCGCGCCGCGGGCGGCGCCGGCGTCATCGTCACCGAGACGGCGTCCGTCACGGCCGACGACTGGCCCTACGAACGCGCCCCGTTCGCCGCCGACTGCGGCCCCGGCTGGGCCGCGGTCGGCGAGGCGGCCCGCCCGCACGGCACCTTGGTGCTCGCCGGGCTGGGGCACGCGGGCGGGCAGGGCTCGAGCGCGTACTCGCAGTCGGTGCTGTGGGCGCCGTCGCCGGTCGCGGACGCGGCCAGCAGGGAGCTCCCGGCCGAGCTGGAGCAGGACGGGATCGACGCGGTCGTCGCCGGTTTCGCCGCCGCCGCCGAGCTCGCCGCCACCGCTGGCCTCGCCGGGGTCGAGATCGACGCCGGCCCGCTCGCGCTGCTGCGCCAGTTCCACTCCGGGCTGACGAACCACCGGGGCGACGGCTACGGCACCGACCGGCTGCGGCTGACCCGCGAGGTGCTCACCGCGGTGCGCGCGGCCCTCGGCCCGGACAGGATCCTCGCGCTGCGGCTGTGCTGCGACGAGCTGGCGCCGTGGGCCGGAGTCACCCCCGAGCAGGCCACCGAGCAGGTGGACGCGCTGGCCGGCCTGGGCCTGCTCGACCTGCTCGTCGTGGTGCGCGGCGGCCCGTACTCGACGACCGCCTACCGGCCGACGTCACACACCGAGCCGACGTTCAACCGCGACCTGTGCGCGGCGATGCGGACGGCGGCGGCGGGCCGGGTGCCGGTCGTGCTGCAGGGCAGCGTCGTCGACGTCGACGCCGCCGAGGCCGCGCTCGCGGACGGCGTCGCCGACCTCGTCGAGATGACCCGCGCGCAGATCGCCGACCCGGAGCTCGTCGCCAAGGCTCGCGCCGGGCACGCGGAGCGGGTGCGGCCCTGCCTGCTGTGCAACCAGGCCTGCCGGGTCCGCGACAACCGCAACCCGATCGTGAGCTGCGTCGGCGAGCCGCGCAGCGGCCACGAGACCGAGGACGCCCCTCCCGAGGGGAAAGACCCGCGGCCGCGCGAGGTTCTGGTCGTCGGTGGCGGCGCGGCCGGGCTGGAGGCCGCCCGGGTGTTGGCGTCGCGCGGCCACCGCGTCACGCTGGCCGAGGCGGGCGAGCGGCTCGGCGGCGCGCTGCGGACCGCCGCCGTCGGCCCGGGCCGCGAACGGCTCGCGCTGCTGGTCGACTGGCTCGCCGCCGAGTGCGCCCGCCTCGGGGTGCGGTTCCTGTTCGAGAGGACGGTCACCGCCGCCGAGCTGGACGCCGCCGAGGCGGCCGGCCTGGCGGTCATCCTCGCCACCGGCTCGGTCGCGGCGGGCCGGGTCTACCCGGCGCCGCCAGGAGCGGTCCCGGTCCCGGCCCTCTCGGCGCTGGCGCTGCTCGACGGCGGCGTCGGGGTGCTGCCCGACGGACCGGTGGTCGTCCACGACCCGGTCGGCGGCCCGGTGGCCGTCGGGATCGCCGAGTGGCTGGCCGGCGCCGGCCGCGAGGTCGCGCTGGTCGCCCCCGACCAGGTCGCCGGCACCCTGCTGTCGCTCACGGGCGACCTCGCTCCGGCCAACACCCGCCTCGCCCAGGCGGGCGTCCGCCGCGAGCTGCGGGCGCTGGTCCGCGAGGCCGCCGCAGGCCGGGCGGTGCTGGAGGACGTCTGGACCGGCGCCCGCCGCGACATCCCCTGCGCGGTCATCGTCGACTGCGGCCACCGCCTGCCGATGGAGGCGCTTTACCTCGAGCGCCCCGGCACCCCGCGGGCCGGCGACTGCGTCGCGCCGCGCGGCGCGCTGGAAGCCGTCCTGGAGGGCCGCCGCCGCGCCCTGGAGGTCGCCACCACGCCCCCCAGGCAGCGGCGCGCGCCGGCCGGCGCCGCGAGTGTGAGCGAAGGGGCGGGCCGATGAGCGCGACGGGCCGGTACCGGTACCTGTTCAGCCCGCTGCGGATCGGGCCGTTGACGGTGCGCAACCGGGTGGTGTTCTCGGCGCACCTGACGAACTACGCCGCCGACGGGCTGCCGACCGAGCAGCACGCCGCCTACTACGCCGCCCGCGCGGCCGGCGGCGCGGGGCTCATCATCACCGAGGAGCACTCGACCCACCCGACCGACTGGCCCTACGAGAAGCTGATCCACGGCTTCAACCCGGCCGTCATCCCCGGCTACCGGCGGATCACCGACGCCGTGCACGCCCACGGCACGCCGATCCTGGCGCAGATCAACCACAACGGCGGCCAGGCGTCGAGCATGTTCTCCCGCCAGCCGGTGTGGGCGCCGAGCCCGGTGCCGGACCCGCTGTTCCGCGAGGTTCCCAAGGCGCTCGAGCCGCACGAGATCCGCGAGGTCGTCGCGGGCTACGGGCTGGTCGCCGAGCACTGCGTGGCCGGCGGGTTCGACGGCATCGAGCTGCAGTGCTCGCACTCGTCGATCGTGCGCGGCTTCCTGTCTCCCGCCACCAACAAGCGGACCGACGCCTACGGCGGGTCGCTCGTGAACCGGGCCCGGCTGCTGTTGGAGATCGTCGACGCGGTGCGCGCCGCGATCGGCCCGGGCAAGGCGCTCGGGGTGCGGATCTGCGGCGACGAGCTGATCGAGGGCGGGACGACGATCGAGGACGCCGTCGCCATCGCCCAGCTGGTCGAGGCGCAGGGCAAGGTCGACTACATCAACACCTCGATCGGCGTCGCCACCGCCACGCTCTACATGATCGAGGCGAGCATGCAGGTGCCGCCGGGCTACGCGATGTTCATCCCGAGCGCGATCCGGGCCGCCGTCTCGCTGCCCGTCGTCGGCGTCGGCCGGTTCAAGGACCCGCTGCAGGCCGACCGGGCGCTCGCCGCCGGCCATGCGGACCTCATCGGCGTCGTGCGCGGCCAGATCGCCGACGCCGACTTCGTCGCGAAGGCCCGGGCCGGGCACGCCACCGAGATCCGCACCTGCCTGTCGTGCAACCAGGAGTGCGTCGGGCGGATGGGCCTGAACCGCTGGCTCGGCTGCATCGAGAACCCGCGCACCGGCCGCGAGGCGGTGCCGCTGCCGGCGCCGCGCCGGCGCGGCCTGCGGGTGTTCGTCGTCGGCGGCGGGCCAGGCGGGCTGCAGGCCGCCGTCACCGCCGCCGAGCGCGGCCACCACGTCACCCTGTTCGAGCGCTCCGACCGGCTGGGCGGCCAGGTGCTGCTCGCGGCGAGCGTGCCGAGCCGGGCCGAGTTCCTCGACATCACCCGCAACCTGGTCGCCCACGCGCAGCGGGTCGGCGTCGACGTGAAGCTGTCGACCGAGGTGGACGCGGACCTGCTGCTCGCGGAGAAGCCGGACGCGGTGATCCTCGCGACCGGCGCCGCGCCGAACGCCCCGTGGTGGGCGGGCGGAAACCCGCGGGTCGTCGACGTCCGTGACGTGCTGGAGGGACGCGCGGTCCCGGCCGGCAGGGTGGTCGTCGTCGACGAGCTGGGCTTCCACCAGGCGACGTCGGTCGCGGAGCTGCTGGCCGACCGCGGCTGCCAGGTCGAGGTCATCACCAACGGCATGGTCGTCGGCCAGGACCTGGGCGTCACCCTCGACATGGAGCAGTGGAACGTGAAGGCCGCCGTGCGCGGCATCACCCAGGCCACCGACCTCGTCCCCATGGGCACGACGCCCGCCGACGACGGCGAGGGCGTGGTGCTGAGCCTGCAGCACCACCCCACCGGGACCGACCAGACCAGGACCGCCGACTGGATCGTCTGCGCCGTGCACCAGCGGGCCGACGACACGCTCTACCGGGCGCTGCGCGCGGCCCGGACCGGACTGCCGGCCGGCCCTCATAGCCCCGAGGGCCGGCCGGTGGGCGACCTGCCGTTCATGGTGACCCGTGTCGGCGACTGCCTGTCACCCCGCCGCGCCCACGCCGCCGTCGTCGAGGGGCAGCGCGCGGCGGTGGCGCTCTGATGGCCACCGGCCACCACCCCGCCGGCCACCGCCCCTCCCGGGCGGACGGGCGGCGGGCGGACGGGCGGCGGGCGGACGGGGGCGCGGCGTGATCTACGAGATCGAGTGGACCACCGGCGAGGAGGTCGCGCCGGGCTTCCTCGCCCTGTTCATCGCCGAGATCGAGGCGGACAGCCTCGACGAGGCCCACCTCGTCCTCGACGACATCGTGATGGAGAGTGATCGTCTGTGGCGCGAGTTCTGCTGATCGTCGCGGGCGGCCCCACGCCGACGGACGGGACCGGCGCGCGATGATCGAAGCCGTGATCTCCGATATGCCGCCGACGACACCGGGCTCGCCGGCGCCTGGCTCGCCGGCCGAGACGCCGGCACCCGGCCCGATGACCCGGCCCGGATCCCGGTCTGGGTCCGGGCCGACGGTCGGCGGGACGGTGGCGGTCGTCGTCGCGCGCGGCGGGCAGGTGCCGCCGGGCGGCGCAGAGGCGGTGGCGGAGGCCGGCGGGCGGGTGCTGGTCGTCGGCTCCGGGGCGGCTGAGGCGGCCATGACGCTGCACCACGCGACCGGCGGCGGGCCGGCGGCCGAGGTCTGGTGGGCCGACACGGGCCCGGGCCTGCGGGTGGGAGCCCTCGCCGCGTCGCTCGCCCCGCTGCTTGCCGGCGCGGACCTGGTGGTGCTGCCCGCGTCGGCGGACGGCCGGGACCTCGCGCCGCGGCTGGCCGCCGAGCTCGCCGTCCCGCTGCTCGCCGGCGCCGTCCAGGTGGGGCTCGCGGGCGACGGGGAGGTGCGGGCGGAACTGGCCCGCGTCGACGGCCGGCTGCTGGTCGCCGCGACCTGCGCGGTGCCCGCCGTCGCGACGCTGCTGCCGGGTGCCCGTTCGGTGTACGGCGGCTCGGCGGAACCGGCCCGCATTCCCCAGCAGACCTCTGCGGGCACCCGGGGGCCGGTCGAGGTGGTGTTGCCCGCCGCGCCGGACGGCGTCGTCGACGTCGAGGTCGTCGAGGTGCTGGAGCCGGACCCCGCGACGATGGACCTCGGCGAGGCGCGCCGGGTGCTCGGCGGCGGCGCCGGCCTCGTCGCCCGCGACGGCGGGCTGGCGGGTGTCGAGCCGGCCGCGGCGTTCACGCTGCTCGCCGGCGTGGCCACGGCGCTCGGCGCGTCCGCCGGCGCGACCCGGGTCGTCACCGACGCCGGCTGGATGGGTTACGAGCGCCAGATCGGCACCACCGGCATCACCCTCGATCCCGAGCTCTACATCGCGTTCGGGGTGTCCGGCGCGAGCCAGCACACGGGCGGGCTCGGCGCGCCGCGCCATCTGGTGTCGGTCAACACCGACCCGAGCTGCCCGATGACCGCGATGGCCGACCTGGGCCTGGTCACCGACGCGGGTGAGCTGCTCGTCGAGCTCGCCCGCCGCCTCGGCGTGCACGTCCCCGCCGGCGCTCCGGTCCCCGCCGGTCCCCCGGCGAGCCCGGCCGCCGACGTTCCCGACCCCCGCGGGGAGACCACCCATGGCTGACGACCAGGCCCTGTACGCAGGCCCGGCCAGCGTCCCCGGCGCGCCCCGCGGCGACCGGCCGGCGGATGTCGACGTCCTCGTCGTCGGCGCCGGGCCCGCCGGCGCCGCGGCGGCGCTGGCCGCCGCCAGCGCCGGCGCGTCCGTCGTCATGCTCGAACGCGGACCGTTCCCCGGCTCGAAGAACGTCTACGGCGGCGTCATCTACGGCCGGATCCTCGACACCGTCGTGCCGAACTGGTGGGAGGAGGTGCCGGTCGAGCGCTGGGTGGTCCGCCGCTCGACGATGGTGCTCACCGAGACGCAGGCGCTCACCGTCGACTTCCGCACCCAGAGCTGGGCCGGCCCGCCGTACAACGGCATGACGGCCTACCGCGCCGACTTCGACAGCTGGCTCGCGGGCAAGGCGACCGCCGCCGGCGCGCGGCTGGTCACCTCGACGGTCGCGACCGGGCTGCTGCGCGACGCGGCCGGCCGGGTCGTCGGCGTGCGCACCGACCGGGCCGACGGCGAGCTGCGCGCCAAGATCGTGATCGCCGCCGACGGCGTCAACTCGTTCCTGGCCAAGGAGTCCGGCCTGCTGCCGAAGGCCGACCCGAAGCACCACACCCTGGGCGTCAAGGAGGTGCTGTCGCTGCCGCGCGAGGTGATCGACGAGCGCTTCGGGCTGCGCGGCCAGGAGGGCCTCGACATCGAGATGCTCGGCAACACCCGCGGCATCCCCGGCGGCGGCTTCCTCTACACGAACAGCGACACGGTCAGCATCGGCGCGGTGCTCGCGCTGCCCGGCCTGGCCGCGGCGAAGGTCCGGCCGGAGGAGATCATCGCCGACCTGAAGGCACACCCGGCGATCGCGCCCTACCTGCGCGGGGCGACGGTGAAGGAGTACGCCGCGCACCTCATCCCGGAGGGCGGCTACGACCACATGCCGGCGCTCGCCATGGACGGGATGCTGGTCGCCGGCGACGCCGCCGGGATGACGCTCGCCGCCGGCATCTGGCTGGAGGGCGTCAACTTCGCGATCGGCTCCGGCCTGGTCGCGGGCCGGATCGCCGCGGAGGCCGCCGCCGCTGGCGACGCGTCGAAGAAGAGGCTGGCCCGCTACCGCGACGAGCTGGAGAAGCAGTTCGTGCTCGCCGACCACAAGCGGCTGCGCGGCGCACCCGAGATCATCCTGTCGGAACGGATCCAGCGCCGCTACCCGGGGCTGGTCGCCGACCTGGTCGAGAGCCTCTTCACGGTGACGAACCCGGAGCCCAAGCCGGGCGCGCTGGCACTGCTGCGCCGGGCCGCGAAGCGCAACGGTGTCAGCCTGCGCGAGCTGGCCAGCGACGGAGTCAAGATCGGAAAGGTGTTCCGGTGAGCCGGTTCGGGATCAGGAAGTCGGCGCGCGCGGCCGGCACGTCCGCGGACGCGGGCGCCGGCGAGCCCGCCACCACCGGCCCTGCGGCCACCAGCCCGGCCACCACCGGGGTTGCCGCTGGGGCAGCCGCTGCGGGCGCCGGCGGCGGGCGGTTCGGCGACATCGCGTTCGACGACCGGATGGCGACGGTCGACTTCCGGGTCGGCGAGCGGGCGCACATCGTCGTCGACTCGGACGTCTGCCGCTCCTGCACCACCCGGGCCTGCGTCACCGCCTGCCCGGCGAACCTGTTCGCGCCCACGGCGGACGGCGGGATCCTGTTCAACTACGAGCAGTGCTTCGAGTGCGGCACCTGCTACATGGTCTGCAACGGCGAGGGCGCGCTCACCTGGACCTACCCCGACGGCGGCCAGGGCGTCGTCTTCCGCCAGGGCTGAGGCGGGCGGGCTGAGGCGGACAGGGCTGAGGTGGCGATGAGGAGCACGGCGATGACGAACACGACCGGCGACGGGGCGGGCGCGGGTGGCCCGCTGGTCGCCGTGTGCCTGCGGGTCGCCGACCTTCGGCCCGAGGTCGACCCGCTGACCGGGGCGGTGACGCGCTCGGCGCACGGCGCCGGGCTGTCGGCGG
>NZ_KI912266.1:2813357-2828805 GCF_000235425.2 Pseudofrankia saprophytica | reverse complement strand
TGGCCGCCGGCGACGCACCGGTCCCCGTGGTCGAGCCGGCGCCGTCGGCGGCCGGGGCGGTCCGGGTCGCCGACGTCCGCGCCTACCGGCCGCGGGCCAGGGTCGTCGCCCCGCCGGAGGGCGCCACCGCGCGGGACCGGCTGCTGGCGCTCACCGGCGCTCTGGTCGCCCACGAGCCGCCCACGATCGTCGGCCCGACGGACGCCGCGCGGGCCGCGGACGCACTGCTCGCCTATCTCGTCCGCACCGGCTACCTCCCGGCCTGAACCGCCCAGGACTGCCCGAGACCGGCCGGGTCCGCTGGATCGCTCGAGACTTTCCGAACCGGCCCGAACCGGTCCGGACCGCCTGAACCGTTCACGGCCGTACCGGCCGCGAGGCCGTGACCTGGCGTTTTGTCCGCGGCACACCGGGGACGAGCAGAAGTTGTCGGCCACGGACCGGTTGGGTCCGGCGCGACGCCAGGTCGCCAAGGCACCGGAACACGAAGGCGCCAGGTCACGAGCGGGGGGCAGGCGAGATGAAGCAGGACCAGCTGGTATCCGCGATCCGCGTCACCGGTGGGTTCGAGTCCGCGCGGCAGGCGGAGATGGCGATGCGTGCCACCCTCACCGTGCTCGGCGAACGGATATCCGGCGGCGAGACGCGGAGTCTCGCCGCCCAGCTCCCGGCGGCGTTCGCCGAGGTGCTGCCACCCAGGGGCGCGGGCGAGCGCTTCGACGTCCAGGAGTTCTATCTCCGGGTCGCCCAGCTCGAGGGCGACTCCTGCACGGCCTCCAAGGCGCGCCGGCACGCCCGCGCCGTGGTCGCGGCACTCAAGGCCGGCATCTCGCCGTCGGAGTTCGAGGATGTCGCCGGCCAGTTGCCCGTCGACTACGCAGATCTCCTCGGCCGCGAGTCCGTCATCCACTATTAACAGCGTCTTCGCCCGACAGACGTCTCACAGCGGTCATCCCTGAACGAACCGAAAATCTACCGCGATACGCTCCAGATGGGGCCCTCGACCGCGACCCGCGGCACATCGGCGGACGAAGCAGCCGTTCTCGCAGAAACCGGTTTCAGGCGTAGCGCTAGAGTGACCCCGGCCACAATGTCGACGGTGCCGTCGGCTATGCTCCCCTCGCGGCGCGGCTGACTGTACCCAGCCGGTTACCCGCCGCGCGGGACGATGGCGGAGGCTCGGATGCCGTCGATACTTCTCGTCCGAATGGCGGGAGCCATTCCGGACGTGCCCCCTCGTTGGCTGCTCACCGCGGCAAGCGCCATCTGCGACCCCGGCGGCAGGACTCATGCCGCCGAGGCCAGGCCCTTCAGCGTCGGCGCGCTGGTGCCCGGCGCCGGGCCCGACCTCAGCGGGCCGCGCGCCCCCGGCGACGCCCACCTCGCCGGCGGACGAGGGCCCTCCGTGTCCGCCGGCGGCCAGCCGGGCCATGGTGGCGCCGTGACGACCTGGCGGCTGGGCTGGCTCGACGACGGCGCCCCGCCGCCCGGGTGGCCGCCGGACACGGTCCGGTTCGGTTCCCAGGTGGTCCCGGTCATCGGCGCCGACCTGCACCGGTACTCCTACGCCGAGCTCGCGCAGGGCCGGCCGGCCCGCAGCGTCCGGCTGACGATGAACACCCCGACGTTCTTCGCCCTGGACGGGCGTGACCTGCCGCTGCCCGACCCGGCGCTGGCCATCGGCGGCCTGCTCGCCCGCTGGAACGCCTACGCGCCCGGGCCGCTGCGGATCAGCGCCGACGACGCGCGGGCCCTCGTCGACGCGGTCTTCCTCGACGGCGTCTGGGGCGCGAGCGCCGAGGTCGAGCTCGGGCACGGGCTGCGTCAGGTGGGGTTCGTCGGGCAGGCCGACCTGCGGCTGCTCGCGGCCACGTCCGACTACATCGCGACCATGTTCACCGCGCTCGCCCGGTTCGCCGCGTTCGCCGGCCTCGGCGCTCGCACCGCCCACGGATTCGGCGCGGTGGACGTCGACGTCGTCGACCTCGCGCCCGCGCCACGGCGGACGGCGCCGGTGGCCGTCCCGACGAGCCGGCGTTCGGACCGCTCCCCGGCCCGCTCCCCCGCTGCAAGGACCATCAGGCTGTAGATCGAGATCATCACGGCGCGGCGCCAGGTCGCCAAGCCGCGGTGCCGGATCGCTGGCCAGCCGTCAGGTCAGCCCCGTGAGACGCTTCCCTGGGTGTCGACGTACACAGGAGAACATCTCCTGTCGGCGGGGGCGTTCTGATTCCAGATGCAGATCCGCACGGAGAGCTTGTAATAGCCGAAATAGAGGTACGACGGCGGCTTGGAGTCCGCCCGGGTGTTGTCCACCGCCGTGAGGCTGACGCGCGAGGGCTCAGCTCCGTAGGCTTCGTCGGTGGTGGTGACCTCGGCGGCGCAGGAGGCGTGTCCGGCGGAGAGTGTTCCGTAGAGGACCCCGGCGAAGTCCATCCAGCCGGCGCAGCCTGGGACGGCAATGTCTGAGCCTGCCTGATAGTTCGAGTCGCCTTCCGGCCCTGCGGGCCTCGCCTGGCTCGGGGTGGACCGCGAGCCAGGTCTGGTCGGCACGGTCCCAGCGGTGGCGACCGAGGAGGCGGGGGTCCGGGGGCTGACCGAGACCACCGGGGTCGACGTGCCGACCGCCGTGGAGGTGTCGGTGGCGGGAATGGTCGGTGTGACGGAGGGACCCGTCGATGCCGGGACGGACAAGGCCCCGGCGCCCTGAGGTTTCGTGCCGGCCAGGGGTCCGGCTCCGCCCTTCGCCGACGAATGATCACCTCCGGGCAGGATGTCGGCGCCGAACAGTCCCAGCGTTACCGCCAAGGCAGCCACCAGCACGGCGCAGACGATGGCCAGCCGTGCCGCTCTGCGCCGCGACCCACCGACGGCAATGCCCGCGCCCGCGGGCGGGGCTACCGGGGATGTCGGGGATACCGGTGCCGATGACGGTCCAGCGAGCGGCTCGGCCCCACCGGTGGGGAGGATCACCGGCGGCACCGTTGTGGAGGACCGCTGCGACGGCACCAGCGACGCGGGCTCGATTGCCTGTTCGTTGACAGGCGGGGAGATTCCGAGGAACGGGGGGGTGCTGGGCTGGCTCGCTGACCGGTCCAGGGAATCGTCGGCGGCACGGCGGACGGCGTCGTCGAGGTGCAGCGGCAGCCCCGCACGGGCGGTCCAGCCGGGGCCGAGGGCCTGGACGGCGGCCCGAGCGAGGTCGAGCGCGAACGCGGTGGCATCCGGGTGCCGGTCCGCGGGGGACTTCGCCAGCGCGCGGAGAACCACGGCGGCGATCCGGGGATCCACACCGGTCATCGGCGGCGGCGGTTGGGTCACCTGCTGGTACCACAATGCCGGCGCCGGCATTTTCGGATCGAACGGCGGCCGGCCGGCCAGCAGTCGGTAGAGCACCATGCCCAGCGCGTACAGGTCGGTTGCCGGCCCCAGCCGGCCGCCCTGGATCTGTTCCGGCGCCATGTACAGCGGCGTCCCCACCATCCGGCTTGCGGTCACCGCCGATTCGTCCAGCAGCTTCGCGAGCCCGAAGTCGCTGACCTTGGGGGTGCCGTCGGCGGCGAACAGGATGTTGCTGGGCTTGATGTCGCGGTGCAAAACCCCGTGGTCGTGAGCATGCGCCAACGCTCCCGCCACCGCCAATCCCACCGCGCAGGCCTGCTCCAGCCCGATATCCGCCTGCCGGTCGGTCAGCGTGCTGCCCGCCAGCAGTTCCATCACCACGAGGCAAAGGCCCTCGGCCTCGACATAGTCATGCGCGCGCAGCACATGGGGGTGGTCCAACCGCGCCAGCACCCGAGCCTCGGCGGCAAAGCTGTCTGTCGACTCGTCGGAGTCTTCGGCGTCCATCACCTTGATGGCGACGGGACGGCCCATCCGCAGATGCTCGCCGGCCAGGACGAGCCCGTATGCTCCCGAACCCAACCTCTCGGCAACGCTGTAGCCGGGCAGCGCCTTCTCCACCCGCTGCCGGTCAACGATCACCGAGCGCCCCCGAGTAACTCGCCGCCCAATCCCCGCCGCCGCGCCACGGTGACCGCAATTTAACCATCCGGCCACATTTCGCCTCGGACCGGTCACGTTCCGCCGTGGGCGGACGGTAGATCAGCGTCTCAAGATGGCCCACGGATGCGTTGGTCAGACCGAGGCGGGCGGTGAGCACGAGGATGTCGTCGGCATCCTTGCGTCGTTGGGCGATGGACTTGGTGACCAACAGCACCAACCGCTCCGAGCAGTCCGGACCGCGGCGACCTCTCCCCCACCGCCGGAGTCGCCAACGGCTGACCGTCCTGCCCCTGGGTGACCCGCCGACGGTGAAGGACTCGACGACTAGCGGCGCGTCACGGGACGGTGGTCGGGGACGGCGGTATCAGCGACGTCGGTGCCATCGAACAGGCGCAGGCGGTGGGCGACGGCCGCGGCCTCGCCGCGAGTGGTGACGCCCAGCTTGCCGAGGATGTTCGAGACGTGCGTGCTCGCGGTCTTGCGGCTGATGAACAGGGCCGTGGCGATCTGCGGGTTGGTGCTGCCGGCGGCGACGAGGCGCAGCACGTCCAGCTCCCGCGCGGTCAGGCCGAGCGGCGGGCCGTCCGCGGTGGCCACCCCGCACTCACCCTCGGCCGCAGTCAGCTCGTCCGCGGAGCCCGGCAGCGCCAGGCGGCCCTGCGCGGCGAGCAGGCGCAGGTCATGGCGCAGCAGGTGCGCGCCGAGCGCGTCCGCGGCGGTCGCGGCGGCGCGCAGCTCGTCACCGGCCGCCGACCGGTCGCCGATGGCGAGCAGCGCCTCCGCCCGCCGGTAGCGCGCCCTGGCCGAGTGGTAGGGCACGCCGAGCGCGGCCCAGGCCTTCGCCGCACTCGCCCACGCCCGCGGGTCCGGCCGGCTCTCGGCCCTGGCCTGCTCCCCGGCGATCACCGCGCGGCAGGCCTCACCGGACACCGCCCGGTCGAACGGCATCTCGGCGGCCAGCGCGGCGACCCTGTCGGCGGCCTCGAGGGCGCGGCGCAGGTCGTCCCGGGCGCGCAGGGCCCTGGCCACGCCCGCGGCCTCGGCGGTGGCGCCCATGGCGGCGGCGAGCAACGGCGCGGCGTAGCGGACCACGTCGGTGAAGTCGAACGTCTCCACGGCGCGCACGGCCGCCAGGGCGGCGGCGACGCCATCGGCCAGCGCGCCCGGTTGGGCACGGCGCAGGTCGACCTCGATGCGCAGCCGCAGGAGCGGCATCGTGTACTGGCTGCCGAGGTAACGGTAGGCGAGTGTGCCCTCGGCGGCGGCCAGCGCCGTCGCGGCCTCATCGAGCCGGCCACGGGCCAGCGCCAGGTCGCCTCTCAGCTGCTCGAGGAACAGCGCGTGGATTCCCACCGGGCCGAGCTCGGTGGTCTCGGCGAGCAGTTTCTCGGCCTCGTCCCAGCGGCCGGCCCCGAACAGCGCCTCGACGACGTTGCCCGCGATGAGCAGGCCGTGGTTGCGTTCCTGGCCGAGCCTGCGGGCCAGCCGCAACCCCTCGCGTCCGGCGGCGATCGCCTCGTCGAAACGGCAGCCACCGAGCCAGGTGTCGGACTCGTTGGTGTAGCTGGACAGCAGCAGGTCGTCGTCGCCCAGCTCCTGGGCGATCTCCCGGCCCAGGCGCGCATCCTCCGGCCAGGTCCAGACGCTGGCGAGGCAGGCGGTGCTCATCAGGGCCTTTCCCTCGACCCGGCGCGCGCCGGTGGCGCGGGCGACGGCCAGCGCCTCCTCGATCGCCTCCAGCGCCGCGGCGCGCCGCGGGATCATCGACAGCGCCTTGCCCAGCGAGACCAGCACCTTTGCCCGCGTCGGCGTGGGCGGCTCGGCGGGCATCAGCCGGACCGCCTCCCGCGCCTCCTCGACCCCGTCCGAATGGCCGAGCATGCGCAACAGGAAGCTCTGCTCCGTCAGCACCAGGGCCTGGCGCACCGGGTCCCCCAGACGGGCGGCCTCAGCACGCGCCTGGGTCGTCAGGTCCAGCCCACGGCGCAGCTCGCCGGCCGTCTTCGCCACCGCGATCGCCGCCTCCAGGACCCCGAGGTGGTCGACACCCGCCCGCTCGGCCGCGTCGGGCACCTCGTCCCAGCTGGCGAGCGCCCGCTCATAGTGCCGCAGCGCCTCGGCGAACGCGAAGGTGCCGGCGGCGGCGCGGGCGGCGGTCAGCAGGGCCGGCAGCGCCCTGAGGTGGTCGCAGGCCGCGTACCAGTGGTAGGCGACCGCCGCGGCGGCCCGCGAGCCGCCACCGACCAGGCCCGGATCGGCCTCCAGCGCCTGCGCGTAGCGCCGGTGCAGATGGGACAGCTCTCCGGGCAGCGCCTCGTGGCGCAGGGCGCCGCGGGTCAGCGCGTGGCGGAAGCAGTAGGCGTCGTCGGCCGGGGCGACCATCAGCACACCCGTGGCGACGGCCGCGCGCAGCGCGTCCCACAGTTGCTCCTCCGGCAGGCCGAGGACTGCGGCAAGGAGGCGGTGCTCTACCCGCTGGCCGCCCGCGGCCGCGACCCGCAACAGGTGGCGCGTCGCCGCCGGCAGCGCCTCGATCCGGGCGAGCAGGGCCTCGCGCAGTGTCGGGCTGATCGTGTCGACCCCGCCTGCGCCGGCGGCGCAGACCAACTCCTCGACGAAGAACGCGTTGCCGTCCGAGCGGTCCATGACGGCGTCGACCAGGTCGTCCGCCGGCGCCTCGCCGAGGATGGCCTCGACCAGCTCGGTCACCTCGGCCCGGCCGAACCGGGCGAGCTCGATCCGCTCGACCCAGCGCTGTCGCTCCGAGCCCGCCACCCAGCGCAGCCGCTCGGACTCGGCGAGGAATGTCCGCAGCGGGTGGCCTGGCCCGACGCCGTCGGCCCGATAGGTGAGCACCAGCGTCGCCCGGCAGCCACGCAGGTTGCGCAGCAGGAACGCGGCCAGGGCGCGGGTGGAATGGTCCGCCCAGTGCAGGTCCTCGATGACGAACAGCACCGGCTGCTCGGCCGCCAGCGCCTCGACGACGCCGAGCACCAGGTCGAACAGCCGGCCGATGCCGTGCCCCTGGACGTCCTCACCCGCGGCCGCGGGGCTGGTGGCGGGGCCGGCGACCTCGGGCAGGAGCCGGGCCAGCTCGTCGCGGCGCCCGCCCGCGAGCCGGGCCAGCGCCTCAGGGCCTATCCGGCGGGCCAGGCCGCGCAGCGCCTCGACGACCGGGGCGAGCGGCAGTCCGTCGCCCTCGAGCTCGACGCAGCCCCCGGCGAGCACGGTGTGCCCCGCCGCGGCGGCCCGGGCGGCCGTCTCCTCCACCAGCCGGGTCTTGCCGACGCCAGCCTCGCCGCCGACGATGACGCCCGCGCCCTCGCCGTCGGCCGCGCGTCGCAGCGCGCCCTCCAGCCGGGCGAGCTCGACCGCGCGGCCGACGAACACCGAGCTGGCGAGTCGCGTCATATCTCCTAGTCTGGCGGACGACTGCGACAACTCCACCCGGTTTTCCGTCACCCGCCTGTAACTCTCGCCTTCCCGGCGCCGCTTCAGCGGCGCCGGCCACTGGCGGTCCGCCGCCCGGCGCCCCGGCCCTCGGCCGGCTCGTCGGGGTAGACCTCCTCGGGATCGAGCGCCAGGCGCCCGCTCTTCGGAGCCTCGGCGGGGGCGCTCGCCCGCGCCGACCGGGCCGACCGGGCCGCCGCCGCGTCCCGCCGCAGCTGGTCGCCGTGCTCGCCCGCCGCCGCCGTCGTGATCTGCCAGGACAACATCGTCTGCCACGTCCTCTCGCGCCCCTCGGCGCGTGCCGCCGTCTTCTCGTGTCGCTATCCACGATCACCGTCGGACGGGGGTGGCGGCATCGGGCAGGTGCCCGATTCCTGTCCGAGCCGACCGCCCTACCCACGGGCGCGGGTGTCGGATAACGGACAGGATCCGGCCCGCGTGGCGCGCGCCGTCCGCGCCCGAGCGACCCGCCCGCGGAGGTCGCGCAGTTGACCTGCGCGAATGGTGACGCCGAGCAGTCAGGCGGTACAGCCACGTGTTTCCAGCCCCGGTCGCCGTCACCCGACGTACACATCAAGGCCGGCATGTCGCCACCTCCGGGGTCGGGAGCGCCTACGGGGTGCCCCTAAGGTGGACGTGACGGACAGCCGATAGACCCCTGAGGTAGGCGGATGATAGAGGCGCGCGGCCTGACAAAGCGGTACGGCAGCAAGACGGCTGTCGACGACCTCACCTTCAGCGTCCAGCCAGGCGTGGTCACCGGGTTCCTGGGCCCGAACGGCGCTGGCAAGTCCACGACGATGCGGATGGCCATCGGTCTCGACCGGCCGACCAAGGGCAAGATCACCGTCAACGGCAAGGCCTACCGGGACTTCGCCGCCCCGCTGTGCGAGGTCGGCGTGCTGCTCGAGGCGAAGGCCGTGCACACCGGCCGGTCGGCCTACAAGCACCTGCTGGCCGTGGCGCAGACGCAGGGCATCCCGCGCCGCCGGGTCGACGAGGTGCTGGGCCTGGTGGGCCTGTCCGAGGTGGCGGGCAAGCGGGTCGGCGGCTTCTCGCTCGGCATGGGACAGCGCCTGGGGATCGCGTCCGCGATGCTCGGCGACCCGGACGTGCTCATCCTCGACGAGCCGGTCAACGGGCTCGACCCCGAGGGCATCCGCTGGATCCGAACCCTGCTGCAGACGCTCGCGGCCGAGGGCCGGACCATCTTCGTCTCGTCGCACCTGATGAGCGAGATGGCGCTGACCGCCACCCACCTGATCGTCGTCGGGCGCGGCAAGCTGATCGCGAACATGTCGGTCGAGGACTTCATCCGGTCCGCCTCCGGCGACCTGGTGCACGTGCGCTCCCCGCAGGCCAGCCGGCTCGCCGAGGTGCTCGACCGCGAGAACGCGAAGACCACGCCCACCGGGCTGGACACGCTGGCCGTCAACGGCCTGACCGCCCAGCGGATCGGCGACCTGGCGTTCGAGGCCGGCGTCCCGCTGCATGAGCTCACCCCGCGGCAGGTGTCGCTGGAGGACGCGTTCATGGACATCACCCGGGACGCCGTCGAGTACAACCACGGCCAGCCGCAGCAGGCCCGTGTTCCGGCCGCCGCGACCTCCGCCGGCGGCTTCGTAGACGACGGCTCCGTCGGGGCCGGCGCGACCAACGCGAGGGGGCAGGCATGACCACCACACCGCTCGGGTCCGGCGAGACCCTCCAGCCGCGGGTAGCGGCGCCGGCACCCGTTCGGCAGCCGGCCGCGTTCCACAAGACCGCCAAGGTCACGATCTCCCGGGTCCTGCGCTCCGAGTGGACCAAGCTCACGTCGCTGCGCTCCACGATGTGGACGATGCTCGCGGCGTTCGTCGTGACGATCGGCTTCGGCTGCCTCATTCCGGCGATCACCGTCTCGGAATGGCACAACTCGACTCCGCAGGAGCAGGCCGAGAACTTCACCGAGCCGGTGATGACGAGCCTGGTCGGCGGCTACTTCTCCCAGATCGCCATCGGCGTCCTCGGCGTGCTGCTGATCACCGGTGAGTACTCGACCGGGATGATCCGCACGTCGCTCGGCGCGGTGCCGCACCGGCTGCCGGTGCTGTTCGCGAAGGCCGCCGTGTTCGGCGTGGCCAGCTTCGCGCTGTCCCTGCTCTCGATCCTCGCCGCGTTCTTCTGCGGCCAGGCGATCCTCCACCAGATCGGTCTCGGCGTCTCGATCGGCGACCCGCACGTGGTGCGCGTGCTGCTCGGTGGGGCGTTCTTCGTCACCACCATCGGCCTGCTCGGGCTCGTGCTCGGAACCCTGATCCGCAGCACCGGCGGCGCGATCGCCGCACTGCTCGGCCTGATCTTCGTGGTGCCGATCATCACCGGCCTGCTGCCCGGCGACTGGGGCAGCATTCACAAGTTCGTCCCGGACGGCGGCGGCGAGGCGCTGGTGACCGTCGTCCGCGACTCGGACGTGATGACGCCGCTTGGCGGCCTGATCGTCCTGCTCGCGTGGATCGTCGTCGGCCTCGGCGCGGCCGCCTACACCATGGTCCGCCGGGACGCCTGAGCCACCTGCTCGAACCGAGGAAGCCCCGGGCTGGCCTGCCCGGGGCTTCCTCGGTTTCGGGACCACCTCGGCGGTTCCAGGACCACCTTGGCCTAGGCCCGGCGTCCGGCGCCGGCCGCCCGGCGGCGCCGGACGGCCTCCTGGACCGGCACCGCGACCGAAGTGCCCACCGGGCGGGACGGCAGGAGCATGCGCGCGAGGCCGGTGACGCCGACGATGACCAGCGCGGCCGCGGCCGTCAGCCCGATCACCTGGTGGGGGGCGGTCGGCGCGGGGACGCCGTAGACGAGCACGGCGAGCAGGTAGGACACGACCGGGTTGGTGATGTTCATGCCGGTCACCGCGCCTGCGAACGGCCCGGAGGCGTAGGCCGTCTGGCTGAGCGTCATGCTCGTGATCATCGCGGCGATCAGTGCGTAGACGTGCCACGAGGCCGCCAGCGCGAGCACGCCGTGGTCGACGAGGAGACCGACGGTGCGCTTGATGAGCACCGCGTTGAGCGCGTAGAAGAACCCACCGGCGATGCCGAACATCGGGGCCCGCAGCGCCGGGGGCCGGCCGATCGACACCACCGTGATCGCGACCCCGACCGCGACCGTGACCGCGATGGCGGCGATGAGGCGCGTGTCGTCGACATGCACGACCTCGGGCGGCTTGCCGCGCACCGTCAGCAGGACACCGAGCCCCGCGGACACGGCGCCGGCGGCCCACCAGGCCCCGTGCGGCAGCGGACGGCCCGAGCCGACCCGGGACAGCGGAAGCGCGAACAGCAGCTGCGCCACGATCAGCGGCTGCACGACCGCCACCGAGCCCAGGTAGAGCGCCCCTGCCTGGACGAGGAAGCCGCCGAGGTTGGCCAGCCAGCCGGCGAACCACAGTGGGTCACGCATCAGGGCCAGCATCAGGCCGTGCCCGGGGACGACCCGGTCGAGCGCCAGCGAGCCCCGGCGGCTCGCCCGCATCGCGGCCCGTTGCTGCAGGACGGCCGACAGAGCCCACAGGAACGCAGCGAGGAGGCTGAGCGCGACGACGATCAGCACGGTGGGCGGGACGCCTCGGCGGCGGTGAACACGCCGTCCGCGCCTCGCATGGGCCTCACCATAGCGGCCAAACCGGCGGTCCGTTAGTCAGTCGCGACGACGCGAACATGAAGGTCAGCCGGCGTGTTTCATAACAACCCCCCCACAAGTCAGCGCAGGAGAAGCTGGCGCACGGCCTCGGCGGGCGGCCGGCGCTCCAGGATGGGGCGCAGGGCGAACGCGGCCGCGACGGGGGCGATCGCGACCAGCAGGAACGCGCGTGACCAGCCGGTCCCCGTGACGAGCAGGCCCACGAGCGGCGGGGTCGCCGCGGCGGCGACGAAGTTCATCGTGTTCTCCGCGGCCATCGCGGTCGCCGCCCGGCCGGGTGGCGCGAGCTCGCCGGCCGCGGTGAACGCCAGCCCGTTCCAGCAGACCGTCACGGCCGCGGCCAGCACCAGGACCACCGCGAGCAGGCCCACCGGCGCGGCGGCCGTCGCCACGGCGGCGGCGACCATCCCGGCCGCGGCGGCGACGGCGAGCACCCGCAGCGGGCGCAGCCGGGCTCCCACCCGGTCGCTCCAGGCGCCGACCAGGATGCGCGCGAGCGCGCCCGCCGCCTGCGCGACGGTCAGCACGACGGCCGCGCGCTGGGCGCTCATCCCACGGCCGTCGTGCAGCACCTCCACCAGAAACGCGACCATCGTGAACTGCGGCACGACCAGCAGCCCCGCGGCGACGCTCAGCCGCCATAGCCGCCGGTCACGCAGCACGTCCCGGGTCGAGGCCGGCCGGTCTCCCGCGAGGCCCGGTTCCGCGTGCGCCGCGGGCTGAGCGGGCCCCGAGAACCCCGCCGCCACAGGTCGGGGGGCGTCCGCGCGCAGAGCCGGCGGTGGCTCACGGATGAACGCGAGCACCGCGATGCCCGCCGCCAGGCAACAGGCGGCGAGGGCGTAGAAGGCGGCGGCGACGCCGAACCGGTCGGTCACCGCCGGCAGCCCGGCGGCGGCGAGCCCCGAGCCGGCCGGCACCGCGCACTGGCGGATCCCCATCGCGACACCGCGGCGCGCGCCGGGGAACCAGGTCAGCACGGCCCGGCCGCTCGCGGTCGTGACGCTCGCGCCGGCCGCCCCGGCCAGCGCCAGCAGCACCGCCCGGGTGGCGAGGCCGTGGCCGAGCCCGGCGCCGAACAGGCACACCGCCGCTCCGGCGAGCCCGGCCGTCATCGCAGGGCACTCGCCGTACCGGTCGACCAGCGGCCCCCAGGCGAGCAGCGTCAGCAGGATGCCGGCCGTCGGGCAGGCCAGCAGCAGCCCCAGCCCCCCGAGCGTCAGCCCGTGCTCGGCCCGCAGCGCCGGCCCGATCCCGGCGAGCCCCTGGAAGTACGCGCTGGTCGTCGCCTGCGCCACGGTCCCGACCGCCAGCACCACCCAGCGGTAGCCCGCGCCCCTAGTTCCCATATTTTGATACTAGAGTCCCACATAGTGAGACAGGCGACGGGTCGACGACACCCCCGAACGGCGCGAGACGGCGCCGGGCGGGGCAGGACCGCCGTTCGGCGCTCAGTCGCGGATCTGCTGCGCCAGGTAGTTCTCGGTTCCGATCTGGTCGATCAGGTCGTGCTGCGCGTCGAGCCAGTCGATGTGCTCCTCCTCGTCGTGCAGGATCCGCTCGAGCAGCAGCGCGGAGCCGATGTCGCCACGCTCTCGACACAGGGCGATGCCAGGTCGCAGCACGTCGACCGACCGCTCCTCGTGCTTGCGGTCGAGACTGAGCTGCTCGGGCACGTTCTCGCCGATGGCCAGCGTGTGCAGCCGCTGGAGGTTGGGGTGCCCGCCGAGGTAAAGCACCCGCTCGATGAGCTCGTCGGCGTGCTTCATCTCGTCGATCGACTCGTGGTAGGAATGCTCAGAAAGCCGCTTGTACCCCCAGTTACGCTGCATACGCGAATGCAGGAAGTATTGGTTCACCGCCGTCAGCTCATCGGTGAGCACCGCGTTCAACAGCTCGATGATCTCCGCGTCCCCGCGCATGGTCATGCACCTTCCGCCATTACCTCGCCGTCGCGGGCGGGTGGGTCATCCGAGGGCGGAGCAATTCCGCGACCACAATCCGTGACCAGCGAGGACGACGCGCGACCGCCTCCAGTTCCACCCACGAACAGCAAACCACAGAAATGAGACGGGTGGTACGGGAGGGGGATTACACTCGCCAGGCTGGTATTGTTCAGGTCAGCCTAACCTTCGCGCAGGTGAACCTCACCTGTAGGAGAATTCAGCGCCGCCCGAACGGCACGGCCGTTCACCGTCCAACCCGGCGCCGACACCTCGGGCCGCGTCAGGAGCGGGTACGCAGGGCACGCAGGAAAAGGGCCAGGTTGGCGGGGCGTTCAGCCATCCGGCGAAGCAGATACGGGTACCAGTCGGGGCCGTAGGGCAGGTAGACCCGCACCCGGGCGCCGAGGCTCGCGAGCCTGAGCTGCTCGTGCGGCCGTACGCCGTGCAGCAGCTGGTACTCGAAGCCGTCCCGGTCGCGGCCGCGCGTCTCGGCGAGCCGGCCGGCGAGCGCCAGCAGCCGCGGGTCATGGGTGGCGACCATCGGGTAGCCGTCGCCGGCCATCAGGATGCCGAGGCACCTGGCATAGGACGCGTCGACGTCGGCGCGGCGGGTGAAGGCGACGTCGCCCGGCGCCCGGTAGGCGCCCTTGCACAGCCGCACCCGCGCGCCGGCGCGGCCCAGCCGACGGCAGTCGTCCTCGGCGCGGCGCAGGTAGGCCTGCAGCACCGCCCCGGTGGTCGGGAAGTCGCGGCGCAGGTCGGCGAGCACCGCCAGGCCCGCGTCCACGCTGGTGTGGTCCTCGGCGTCGACGGTCACCGTGGCGCCGACGGCTCCCGCGCGGGCGCAGATCTCCGCGGCGTTCTCGTAGCAGATCTTCAGTCCGCCGTAGGGCACCAGCCGGCCCAGCGCGGACAGCTTCACCGAGACGTCCAGCCCGGCGGCGAGCCCCACGTCCTCGGCGAGGTCGAGCAGCGCGAGGTACCCGTCGGTCGCCTCCCGCGCGCTGGCGAGGTCGACGCCGCTCTCCCCGAGCCGGTCGACGGTGGCGGCGATCCCGTCGGCGGCGAGCCCACGGACCACCTCGAGGGCGTCGGCGGGCCGCTCACCGGCGACGAACCGGTCGACGACGCGGCGCGTCGGCCGGGTGGCGACCACGAGGTCCCGCGCTCTGGGGCTACGGGACGTGGCGAGCAGCATCCGACGGATCATCCGGCGCCTCCTCGCGGTCGTGGCGCGGTCGCGCCGCACCGGCGCGGCGCCGTCACTGACGGTGCCCCCACCGACACGACTTCAGCCTCGGCCACCCCACCGGCCCTGTCCATTCGGCGCCTGCCGCGGTCGGCGCCGGTGCGGGACACCGGGACCACGCCAAGATCCCGACATGCCGCCGAACGGCCGGCGGATACACCCGCGCGGTCACTACGTTGCTTTCCGTGAAAGAGCGGACACCTCATCCACGGCACCGGCGGCTTGGCCGCCGGATTGCCGCCCTCGCCACGGCCACGGCCGCCGCCGCGTCCTGCGGCGCGGTCCTCGGCCAGGTCACCCCCGCCGCCGCCGGCGGCGACCCGACCCGCGACTGCCCACCCGGCGCCCGGGTCAACATCCCGTCCAACCACGACTACCCGGTCTCTGCGACGCAGCTCGTCGGCGGCTACTACGCCCAGGCCGGCGTGTTCTGGCCGCCGACGACGGCCGCCGTCTGCAAGGTCGGGCCGGACATACGCCAACCACTGATCAGGGTCGGCAAGGGCGGCTGCGACACCGACGCCCTGGCGTTCCTGATCCCCGACGACTCCCCCGTCGAGTACACGGACGTCACGCCGCCCACCTGGGGCACCTTCCTGCCCGCCGGCTGGTACTACCTCGGCGAGCCGACCACCCCGGGCTGGTCCACCGTCTGCTGGTACACGCTCAAGCCGAAGGTAGCGGCGTAGCCCAGCCGAGCCGGATCGCCGCCCTGGTCCCCGGTTCCGCCCCGAGCCGTGCAGGAGGACGACCAACCAGGCGCCGGACGTCTCCCGACATCCGTGCGCAGCATGCCTGTTACGAGTTCGCCCGAACGGTGCGCGCGTCGGGTAAGAACGGACGCATGGTCAGCCCATCGCCGCCGCGCACCGGCAGCCTGTTCGCCGGCATCCGGGCGGCACTGCCGACGCTCATCCCGAGCGAGCGGCGCGTCGCCGAGGTGTGCCTGCTGCGCTCGGAAGACGTGGTCGAGTGGTCGGCCGCGCAACTGGCGGCGGCGGCCGACGTGTCGGCGGCGACCGTGGTGCGAGCCTGCCAGTCGATGGGCTTCCGCGGCTTCCAACAGCTGCGGGTGGCGTTCGCCAGGGAGGCCGGTGTCTTCGCCCGCGACGCCGAGGCC
>NZ_KI912266.1:2714061-2813257 GCF_000235425.2 Pseudofrankia saprophytica | reverse complement strand
CTGGCGCGCCAGGCGGCGGGCGCCGCGGCCTGCGCGAGCCGCGCGCCGGCGACCCGCCGGAGCTGATCGTCGACGCGGTCTTCCAGGCGGCCGCCTCCGTGCTCGCGGACGCGTTGGCCGGCCTCGACCGGGCCCAGCTCGCCACCGCGGTCGACCTGCTCGTCGGCGCGCGCCGGCTGCTCCTCGTCGGCAACGGCGGATCGTCGCCGGTCGCCCAGGACGCGGCGCTGCGGTTCCTCGCGGCCGGCCGGCCGGTCGAGGCACCGGCGGACGCGCTCGTACAGCAGCTGGCGGCGAACGGGCTGTCCGCCGGTGACCTCTGCCTGCTGGTCACCGGCAGCGGCGTGAACGACCTGACGATCCGGGTGGCCGAGATCGCGCGCGGCCGCGGCGCGTCGGTCGTCGCCATCACCAGCTACGCCGGCGGCCCGCTGCCTGCACTCGCCGACGCGCTCCTCGTCGTGGGCTCGCCGCACTGGCCGCTGGGCAGCGACACGATCGGCAGCCGAGTGCCGTCGCTGCTGCTGATCACCGCGCTGCAGCAGGCGGTCATGCTGCGCGGCGAGGACGCGGCGGGCACGTCGCTCGCGCGCCAGCTCGAGCAGCAACGGGACCTGCTCGACAGCATGATCGTCAGCCCGGACCGGGCGGACCGAGCGGACCGGGCGGCGCCCGCGCCGTGAGACGGCGCTCACAGACGCGCCATCTGCGGATTCCCGCGCCCCGTTGGCGTGGACAGCGTTGCCCTAGCCGTCCGCGCGGCTTCGTTGCGAGTACCTGGACCGTTCACCTGGATCTCGGACCCTGAGCTTGTAACAGCGATCCATAAATTTCCGATCTATGGAACGTTCGTACATAGCCAGGGATCTCCGCCAGTTCCGCCGACGGGCACGGGCCGCGTCCCAGCGCCGTTCGCACGGATCCGGCAGGGGTGCCACGTCACACGGGAGCACGGTTGTGGCAAGGATCCGAATCGAGGGCCTGGGCAAGGTGTTCGGCGCCACCCGCGCGGTGGACGACGTCTCCCTCGACGTCGCCGACGGTGACTTCCTCGTCCTGCTCGGCCCGAGCGGCTGCGGCAAGACGACCCTGCTGCGCATGATCGCCGGCCTGATCCAGCCGAGCACCGGGCGGATCCTCGTCGAGGACCGCGACATCACCTACCTGCCGCCGCGCGAACGTGACGTGGCGATGGTGTTCCAGAGCTACGCCCTGTACCCGCACCTGAGCGTGGAGCGCAACATCGGTTTCCCGCTGCGCGCCGCCCGCCGCTCGAAGGCCGAGATCGCGGCCCGGGTACGCGAGGTGGCCGCCCAGCTGGAGCTCGACGGGCTGCTCGGCCGCCGCCCGCGCGAGCTCTCCGGCGGGCAGCGCCAGCGGGTGGCGCTCGGCCGGGCGCTGGTCCGCGACCCGCGCGCGTTCCTGATGGACGAGCCGCTGTCGAACCTGGACGCCAAGCTGCGCACGGCCACCCGCACCGAGCTCACCGCCCTGCACCGCAGGCTCGGCTCGACGTTCATCTACGTCACGCACGACCAGGTCGAGGCGATGACGATGGCGACGAGGATCGCGCTGCTCGACGGCGGCAGCCTCGAGCAGGTCGGCACGCCAACCGAGGTCTACGACCAGCCGGCGTCGGTGTTCGTCGCCGGCTTCCTCGGCGCGCCGCCGATGAACCTGCTGCCGGCGACGGTGGCCGGTCGCGACGGCCAGGTCGTCCTCACCGCGGATGGCATCGACATCTCACTGTGGCCGGGCGGGGCCGACCCGACCGAGGTCACCCTCGGCATCCGGCCGGAGCATCTGCGGGTACTGCCGGCCGGCGCTCCGGCACCCGCGGGCCGCGGGCGGCTGGCCGGAGCGGTGACCGGCGTCGAGAACCTCGGCAGCGAGGAGGTCGGCTGGCTCGCCATCGGCACCGGCGGCGGCACGGCGAGCGCCGCGGTCGCGGTACGCGGGCCGCGACCGCTCGGCCTCACGATCGGCGACCGGGTCACCCTGACCGTCGCCCCCGAGCACCTCCACCTGTTCAGCCGGGACTCCGGCCGCCGGCTCGCCTGGCAGCCGGACGCGAAGGTGCCGCGCCCGGCCCGACCGGTCGAGCTGACCACCAGCGGCGCCTGACGCCGACTCAGACACCCGACACCCGACACCGTCTCCGGAGCCTGACGCCCGCCGGCTCCCGTCCCGCATCCCACACACACCGGCGGCCCGCCCCTGGGCCGCGCGGCTCCCAGGCGTGCCCGCGGTCCACCGGGCACGCGCGCAACGCTCAAGTTAGGAGCCCTGACGTGGCACGTCCACGCCTCGGGCGCGCGGCCGTCGGCCTCGCGCTGCTCTCGACGCTGGTGGCGGCATGCGCCACCGGCGGATCGAGCTCCCCGGCGCCCGCCGGCGCCTCGTCGGCCGCCGCGGCGACGATCCCCGAGCTGAAGCCCGACCAGAAGGTGACGATCACCTTCGAGAGCTACAACCTCGCGAACACCGGCACCTGGAAGCCCGTCATCGAGGGGCTTCTCGCGGACTTCGCGAAGGAGCACCCGAACATCACGGTCAAGGCGCAGCCACCGCAGAGCACGACCGCGGGCGACTTCGTCGGCTCCATCAAGACCCAGGCGCTGGCCGGCAGCCCGCCGGACGTCGCCCAGATCACCTTCAACGCGCTCGACTTCGCCGCGACGGCGCTGTCGGCCAAGCCGCTCGACGCCCTCGTCGGCAAGGACGCCGTGACGGCCAACTTCGCCGGGACGCACCCGTTCGCCCCGGCCGCCACGACGCTCGGCGACCTGGGCGGCCACACCTACGCACTGCCGTACGTGTTCTCCACGCCGGTGTTGTGGATCAACTCGACGCTGTTCAAGGCGGCCGGTCTCGACCCGGCGAACCCGCCGAAGACCTGGGACGAGGTCAAGGCGGCGGCGCTGGCCATCAAGCAGAAGGCCGGCAAGGACGGCGTCTATCTCGACTGCACCACCAAGGGGTCGGGTGACTGGTGCTTCCAGAGCCTGGTCCGCTCCAACGGCGGCCAGGTCGTCTCGACCGACCGCAAGTCGCTGACCTTCGCGGACGAGCCCGCCGTCGGCGCGGTGTCGATGGCCGCGGACCTGTACAAGTCCGGCGCCTCCCCGAACTTCTCCCAGGCCCAGGCCATGGACGCCTTCACCAAGGGCAATCTCGGCATGATGCTGGAGACGTCCGCCCTGCAGGGTGCCTTCATAGCCGGCGCGCAGTCCGGTGGCTGGGAGCTCTCCGCCGCCGCCGAGCCAGGCTTCGGCGCGAAGCCGGCCGTCCCGACGAACTCCGGCTCCGGCCTGTCGATCTTCTCGAACGACCCGGCCAAGCAGCGCGCCGGCTGGGAGCTGATCAAGTACCTGACCAGCGACCACGCCTACACCGAGATCTCCTCGAAGATCGGCTATCTGCCGCTGCGGACGAGCCTGGTCGACGACGCGGCCTTCCTGAAGCCGTGGGCCGACCAGCACCCGCTGATCAGGCCGAACCTCGACCAGCTGACCAGGCTGCAGCCATGGGTGTCGTTCCCGGGCAACGGATACCAGCAGATCACCGACCTGATGATGTCCGCCGCCGAGAGCGCGATCTACCAGGGCAAGGACCCGCGGACGGCGATGACCGCCGCGCAGAAGCAGGCGACCGACCTGCTGCCGAAGACCTGACCTGCCTCCACCTGCCCAGCCACCCACCACCGGCCGGCCACCCGCCCCTCGGGTGGCCGGCGCCGGCGGCTGACTTCTACGAAACAGCGACCGCTCGCCAGCGCGAGCCTCTGGAACGCTGAGGACCATGAATCTCGAACTTGACGTGACCCCCGATCTCGGCAACCCGGCGGACGCCGACCGGGTGCTCGGATTGCCCGGGGCGCTGAACCTGCGCGACGTGGGCGGCTACCCGGCCGCGGGCGGGCGCCGGGTCCGGCGCCGCACGCTGCTGCGCTCGGCCGCGATGCACGGCCTCGGCGACGAGGCCCGCGCGGTGCTCGCCCAGATCCCGGTACGCACGGTCGTCGACCTGCGCGAGGACACGGAGGTCGCGCACGAGCCGAACGCCCTCGGCCGGCTGCCGATCACCACGATCCGGATGCCGCTGTACTCCAGCGGCTCGCCGCTGCCGTCCGTGGCGACGACCGACACCGCCACGGATGCGGCGACGGGCGAGGCGGGCGAGAACGCGCCGGGCACGGGCGCGGCGGCGGCCGAGGGGGTGCGGGCCGCGCAGGCGGCCGGCCTGGAGATGGACCTCGCCGCTATCTACGACTTCATCCTCGACAACAAGGGCGACCGGCTCACCGCGGTCGTGCTGGCACTGGCCGAGCCGGGCGCGCTGCCGGCGATCGTGCACTGCAGCGCCGGCAAGGACCGGACCGGTCTGACGATCATGCTGGTGCTGGACCTGCTCGGCGTCCCCGACGAGGTGATCGTCCGCGACTACGCGCTCACCGCCGAGCTGCTGCACGACGAGGCGATCGCCGCGCTGCGCCGGCTCACCGCGGTCACCAGCGGCGGCGGGGACGCACGCCGGCTGCCGGCGGGCCTGATGGCGGCCCCGCCCGAGCTGATCCGCGCGGCGCTGGAGCGTGTCCGGGCGGCCCACGGCGGTGCCCGCGGCTACCTGCTCGCCCATGGCGCGACGGCCGAGCGGCTCGACGCGCTAACCGAGGCCCTGCTCGTCGCCGACGACCTTTCCTAGAGGGCCAAAGGGGGCGCGAAAATGCTCTTCCTTCGCGCACCCGGCGGCCTATGTCTCCTAGCAACAGAAACGCGGAGCCCACCATGCGCCTCATCACCGACGCCCCGTCCCCGACCCACACCGTCATCCAGTTCTCGGACACCCACATCGTCCCGGAGGGCGAGCTCTACCACGGGATGTTCGACACCCTGCCCAACGTCGCCGCCGCCTTCGACCAGATCGAGGAGTCCGGCCTCGACGTCGCGGCGCTGCTGCTGACCGGCGACCTGGCCGACGCCGGCGACCTGGCCTCCTACCGGCGGCTGCGCGCCTACGTCGAGAAGCGCGCGGGCAGGCTCGGCCTGCCCGTGCTCTACCTGATGGGCAACCACGACAACCGCGGGCCGTTCCGCGAGGGCCTGCTCGACGCCGAGCCGACGACCGAGCCGTACGACCACGTCCACTGGGCCGGCGACCTGCGCATCATCGCGCTCGACTCGACCGAGCCGGGCGAGGCCCTCGGCGAGCTCACCGACGCCCAGCTGGACTGGCTCGCCGCCGAACTCGCCACCCCGGCGCCGGCCGGCACGATCCTCGCGCTGCACCACCCGCCGGTGCCGTCGCCGATCGCGATGCTGAACTCGATGGTGCTGGCCGAGCCGGAGCGGCTCGCCAAGGTCATCGCGGGCACCGACGTGCGGATCGTCCTGTGCGGGCATGCGCACCATGCCACGGCCGGGGTGCTCGGCGGCGTGCCCGTCCTGGTCGCGGGCGCCGTCTCCTACTCGGCGCGCGCGCTCGGCCCGGCCGGCGGCTACGCCGGCGTGACCGGCGGCCTGTTCACCCGGGTCGACGTCTACCCCGGCCAGGCCGTCGCCACGGTCATCCCGGTGACGGTCGGCGACAAGATCTACGAGCTGACGCCGGAGACGCTGGCCCGCTTCGCCGACGAGTTCAACGCCGAGGCGGACACCGCGGCGCGTGACCTCGAGAAGCTCACCGAGGTATAGGCGCCGATGTTCGTCGAGCTCGCCGCCCCCGCGACGCTCGCCGGCGAGGGCCGGGCCGCCGTCCAGGCGGCCCGGCCGGCGCTGGCCCGGCGCCTGCTCGCGGCCACCCCGCCCTACCTGTACCTGCTGCCCGCGCTCGCCTGCCTGGTGCTCTGGACGTACAAGCCACTCGTCGAGGCCGTGCAGCTGTCCTTCTACGACTGGAACCTGCTGCCGACGTCGCCGATGACCTACGTCGGCCTCGACAAGTACCGCCAGGTGTTCACGCAGGCGGGCCTGCGGCACGCCGCCGTCAACACCGTGATCTACATCGTCTGCCTGCTGCCGTTCTCGGTGGTGCTGCCGACCGCCGTCGCACTGGTCACGCGCCGGCTCGGCGGGCGCTCGCGCGACGCTTACCGGGCACTCGTGTTCACGCCGATGCTGGTCGCGCCCGTCGCGGCGGCGGCGGTGTGGCGCTGGCTGCTCGACCCGACCGGCCTGTCCAACCAGGCGCTCGGCTGGTTCGGCATGGCGCCGCACAACTGGCTGCGCGAGGAGTCGACCGCGCTGCCGGCCATCCTCGCGATCACCGCGTGGTCGATGTGCGGCTTCGCCGTGCTCGTCGTCTCGGCGGGCCTGACCGGGATCAGCGCCGACTACGCCGAGGCCGCCGCGATCGACGGGGCGACCGGCTGGCAGATCCTGCGCTGGGTCACGCTGCCGCTGCTGCGTTCGACGCTGTTGTTCCTGGTGCTGATGACCGTGCTGCTCTCCGGGCAGTGGACGTTCCCGCTGCTGGACTCCCTCACCCAGGGCGGCCCGGCGGAAAGCTCGACGAACGTCTACTACCTGCTCTGGGAGCTGGGCTTCCGCAACTTCGACTCCGGCCTCGCGTCGGCCGCCGGGATCGTGTTCTTCGTCGTCTTCGGCCTCATCGCCGCCGGGCTGGTGGCGCTCGCCGACCGTTTCAGCTTCCACGACAACTGACGACCGACCGACGACGACGACCGACGACGACCGACCGATGATCGACGACTGCGAGGAGCGCGCGACGATGAGCCTCATCTCGGCCGAGGCTGGCGACACCGGCACCGCGACGTGGGGTGGGCCGCCCGCCGGCGCGCCGCCCAGGCCACGGTGGGCCTGGGCGGCGACGGCCGGCCGGCACGCGGTGATGGTCGCGCTGAGCCTGGTCAGCATCGTCCCGATCTACTGGATGTACGCCGGGTCGGTCCGTCGGCCCGGCGACATCCTCAGCCAGAACCCGCTGCCGTGGCCGTTGTCGGCGCGCAACTACACCTACGTACTGGACACGCTCGACGTCCCGGTGCTGCTGGCCAACACGCTGGTCATCGCGGTCGGGTCGACCGTCGGCCAGCTACTCGTCTGCCTGCTGGCCGCCTACGCGTTCGCGGCCTGGGACTTCCGTGGCAGGAACGTTCTCTTCCTGCTGTTCGTCGCCACCTGGCTGGTCCCGTTCCAGGTGACGATGATCTCCAACTACCTGGTGCTCAACAAGCTGGGCCTGTTGAACACCCTGGCGGGCGTCATCGTGCCGAGCCTGTGCTCGGCCCTGGCTGTGCTGATGCTGCGCCAGCACATGCAGGCTTTCCCGCGCGAGCTGCTCGACGCCTCCCGCATCGACGGGCGGGGATCCTGGACGACCTTGTGGACGGTCGTCGTCCCCAACATGCGCCCGGTGCTCGCGTCGCTGGGGATCCTGCTGTTCATCAGCGCCTGGAACGAGTACTTCTGGCCGGCGCTGGTGCTGCAGCGGGCGAACTCGGTGATCCAGCTCGGGATCCGCGGCTACCTGACCCAGGAGGGCAACGACTGGGGCGCCATCATGGCCGCCTCGGGCCTCGCCTGCCTGCCGATCTTCGCCCTCTACGTGGTGCTGCAGCGCCAGGTCATCGACGCCTTCGTCCGCTCGGGCCTGCGCTGAGGCCGGGGTGGGCAGGGCGCCGAGCACCTGCCCACCCCGGCGGCCGTCGGCGGCGTCAGGCGGACGCGAGAAGCGCGCGGACGGCCTTCGAACGACGGGATCCCGCCACGAGGTCCACGAGGCCGCGGATGGCCTCGCCGATCTCGGAGTACATGCGGGTGCCCTCCAGCGCGTGCGGGCCGCCGGCCGGAAGGACGCCATTGGCGCCCAGCACCTCGATGGCGAGGCGGGTGGCGGCCGGGTCCGGCCCGGCCATCTCGGGGAACGGGCGACTGAAGGCGACGGCGTGCTTCTGGCCGCCCGGGAGCCGCAGGTGGGCGATCATCCGGCCGGACCACCACGGCCAGCTGACGGCGGTGCCCTGCCGGGGCGCGCGGAACAGCTCGCCGCGCGGGGACGCGAACGCGACGTCGGTCGCCGAGACCGCGAAGACGCCCCACTCGTAGGCGTTGCCGCGGCCCTTCACCCACACCGCCGCCGGGCCACGCCAGCCGGGAAACAGCGCCACCTGACCGGTAGGCGTCGCGACGATGACACTGTCCTTGGACAGACTGACAATGGACGAGGCGGTCGCGCTCATTCTTCCTCCCGCTGGCCGGACGGCGGACGGGAATGATTCGGCCGCCTTCTCCGTCGAAGACATCGTTGTTTCCGGGTCGATGCTACGGAGCGATTCGGCCGGCGGTACGGCGGTTTGTTGTCGGACCTCGGACACGACGCGGCGACAATGCCATCGCCCGGTCGTCGGAAACGTTCCAGGACGGCCCTGGGGCGTTTCGCCCGGTTTCGAGACGAACCGGGCGCCGTCAGCCGCGGATGATCAGGACGACGGCGGCGAGGACGAGACCGAGAACGATCGCGGCGGCGCCGACGGGCCAGCGGGGCTCGCGCAGCCCGCCGAGGTAGTCGTCGATCGAGTAGCGGCCGGGGCCGGTCAGCGCGAGGGACGCGCCGGTCATGGCGAGAAGGACCTCGTACTCGATGCCGTCCGATCCGTACAGGCTGCCGTGCCAGACGGCCGCCATCGCATTGATCATGGTGCCGAGGATGGCGGCGCCGGCGAGCGGGGTGAGGAACCCCAGCGCGAGGCCCGCCCCACCCAGGGCCTCGGTCAGCCCGGCGACGACCGCGCACACCCGGGCCGCCGGGTAGCCGAGCCTGCCGAACGACGCCGCGGTGGCGTCCAGGCCGCCACCCCCGAACCACCCGAACAGCTTCTGGGTGCCGTGACCGAACATGATCACGCCGATGGTGACGCGGAGCAGGAGCAGGCCGACGTCGCGCCCGGACGTCGCCGGCATCGCTCGTAGCCCTGGCCACGCCCCTACCGGGCGCTCCCCCGCGGCCGGCCTGGCCCGCGCCGCCGGGGTGGGCCGACGATCGTCACCCGACGTGGTCACCAATGCCTCCATGGACCAGAACCGCTCCGCGCTCTACGGCCAACACCATCACAGCATGCATCTAAACCATCACGGGAAGCATGCTCGCCGGACACCACCACCCCGTGAAGGTGACCCCGGAGAACCTTCACCGTCGTCACGGCTCCCATTGCCCCATTCCCACCGCCACCCACTCCGGCAACCGGAGGTCGCGAATACCGCCATTCGTTACCGCGCCATGTCCAGCCGATCTCGCGCATCACTTTCCCTAACGGTCGGCGCCCCGGCCGTCGTGTTCTCGGCGCAGTCGGACGACGCCAGACGGTGACGCTGTGTGGCCGTTCACGCGGGGTTCCCGGTGCGCTCCGGCAGGGGCCGGTTGGCGGTGCGGTGAGGCGGTAGGCTCGGAGAAAGTCCTGGAACAGCCGAGGATCTCCGAACAGCCAGGTCCACGACCGCCAGGATGACGATTAGCGGGATCACGGTCATCAGATCGGCCAGGAGTTGGCCCGGACGCACCGGGCGGAGCAGGCGAGGAGAGGTCCGGGGCACGGTGGCTACGCTGGGCGATCCACTGACCGTCGATCACGAGGCGCTGGCGGTCCGAACGCTCGGGCCGTGCCGGGTGACCTCCCCGTTGCTCCCATTGCTTGGTGAACGGCCGACGACGGAGCACTACATCGACGAGGCGGACAAGGTCCTCTTCGACGACACATTGGCCATGGTGTCGGCACGAAAAGTGCCGATCGGGGAACTACCCAGCTTCGAAGCCGCCGGGCCGCGCCGGAAGATTTACTTCGACCCCGCGAAGACACGCGTGGGCATCGTCACGTGCGGCGGCCTGTGCCCGGGTCTCAACAACGTCATCCGCGGCGTGGTGACCGAGCTCACGACGCATTACGGCGTGACCCGCATCTTCGGTTTCCGCAACGGTTACCAGGGATTCATCGCCAGGTACGGGCACGACGTCCTCGACCTCACCCCGGAGAAGGTCGCGACCATCGGCGAGGACGGCGGCACGATTCTCGGCACCTCCCGCGGCCAGCAGGACCCGGAGGAGATCGTCGACTGCCTTTCCCGCATGAACATCAACATCCTGTTCGTCATCGGCGGTGACGGGACGCTGCGCGGTGCCGGCGAGATCGCCCGGGTGGCGGCCGAGCGCGGTGAGAAGATCGCCGTCGTCGGCATCCCGAAGACCATCGACAACGACATACCGTTCATCGACCAGAGCTTCGGTTTCCAGACCGCGTTCGCGAAGGCGTCCGAGTCGATCGCCGCGGCCCACGCGGAGGCGACCAGCGCGCCAGGCGGGATCGGGCTGGTCCGAATGATGGGCCGCCATTCCGGGTTCATCGCCTGCTACGCGTCACTGGCGAAGTCCGACGCCGACGTGGTGCTCATTCCCGAGGTCCCCTTCGCCCTCGACGGCGAGGGTGGGCTGCTGAGCTACCTGCGCCGGCGGATGGAGGACACCGGCCACGCGGTCGTCGTGGCCGCCGAGGGCGCCGGCCAGGACCTGTCCGCCGCGGACAACGGCGGCCACCTCACCGGCACCGACGCGTCGGGCAACAGGAAGCTGCACGACATCGGCCAGTTCCTCAACCACCGGATCACCGACTACTTCGCGTCCGCCGGCGTCGAGATCAACCTGAAATACATCGATCCGAGCTACGTGATCCGCAGCGTGCCCGCGAACCCGTACGACAGCGTGTACTGCATCCGGCTGGCGCACGCCGCCGTACACGCCGCGATGGCGGGCCGCACCGAGATGGTGGTCGGCCGCTGGCGGCGCCGGTTCATCCACATCCCGATCCCGCTGGCGATCGGTCACCGCAACCAGGTCGACCCGTCCGGCGACCTGTGGATGTCCGTGCTGGAGGCCACCGGCCAGCCGCCCCGCTTCCACTAGCCGCCAGTAACGTCGGGCGTCGCGAGGCCTGGCCGGCCTCGGGCTTCGGGTGAGGACAGGGAGAGGCCATGCTGGAGATCGACATCTGGTCGGACGTCGCGTGCCCGTTCTGCTACATCGGCAAGCGGTCCTTCGAGGCGGCGCTGGCCACCTTCGAGCACGCCGACGAGGTCGAGGTCCGCTGGCACAGCTTCGAGCTCGACCCGGACGCGCCCACCACCCCGCCCGGCAGCATCAACGAGCTCCTCTCCGCCAAGTACGGCGTCTCCGTCGAGCAGGCGGTGGCGATGAACGAGCGCGTCTCGGCGATGGGCGCGGCCGTCGGCCTGACCTTCGACTTCGCCGCCCTCAAGCCCACCAACACCTTCGCGGCGCACCGCGTCCTGCGGTACGCCGCGACGGAGGACCTGCAGGCCGCCGCCGCCGAGGAGCTGTTCGCCGCCTACTTCACCCGGGGCGCGAACCTGGCCGACCCCGACATGCTCGCCGACACGGTCGCCGTCCTCGGCCTCGACCGCGCCCGCGTCCGCGCGGTAGCCGCGGGCGGCGAGTTCGCCGACGAGGTCCGCGCCGACGAGGCACACGCCCGCCGGCTCGGCATCGGCGGCGTGCCCTACTTCCTCGTCCAGTCCAGGTACGCCGTCAGCGGCGCCCAGCCCCGCGAGACCTTCGAGAAGGCCCTCGCCAAGGCCTGGGACCTCGTCGCCGCCGAGGCCGCCACCGCCTCATAGCCGCCTCCCGGCGCTCGCCAAGGTCTCGACACCACCCCGGCCCCGCCGCCTGTGCCGAGGTCTGCCCGGCCGCCGCCGGCGTGGCCGACGTCACGGCCGCGTGCCCGGCGGTCGCCGCCGGGCGTTTCCGCTGGTAGACAGCGCGGACCGGTACCGGCCGGGTAGCGCGTGCGCGACCTTCGGGGCGTCGGATAGGGCCGAACGGACCGGCCGCACGGCGCGCGGGTGCCGGCAGTCTGGCGCTCGGCGGCTCACCGGGGCGGCCGGGCCCCGGAGGTGGCGGATGAGCGGCGAGACGATCGCGCGCTGGCAGTTCGGCATCACGACCGTCTACCACTTCTTGTTCGTGCCGCTGACGATCGGGCTTTCCCTGACAGTCGCGTCGATGCAGACGGTCTGGGTGCGTACCCGGAACCCGGACTGGCTCCGGCTGACCAGGTTCTGGGGAAAGCTGATGCTCATCAACTTCGCGATGGGCGTCGTCACCGGCATCGTGCAGGAGTTCCAGTTCGGGATGAACTGGTCGGACTACTCACGTTTCGTCGGCGACGTGTTCGGCGCGCCGCTGGCGATGGAGGCGCTGGTCGCGTTCTTCCTGGAATCCACGTTCCTCGGGCTGTGGATCTTCGGTTGGGACCGGCTTCCTCGCCGGGTGCACCTGGCGACGATCTGGCTGGCCGCCGGCGGCACGGTCATCAGCGCCTACTTCATCCTGGCCGCGAACTCGTGGATGCAGCACCCGGTCGGCTACCGGATCAACCCGGACACCGGCCGCGCGGAGCTGACCTCCATCTGGAAGGTGCTGACGAACTCCACGCAGCTGGTCACCTTCCCGCATGTGCTGGCCGCCTCGCTGGTGACGGCCGGGGCGGTGCTGATGGGGCTGTCGGCCTGGCACCTGCGCCGCGGCCACCAGGTCGAGCTGCACCGCAAGGTCGCGAGGCTCGCGGTCGGCGTCACGATCGTCGCGTCGCTGGCGACCATGGGCTTCGGCCATCTGCAGGCGCAGGTGATGACCAAGCAGCAGCCGATGAAGATGGCCTCGGCCGAGGCGCTGTGGACCACCGAGACGAACGCGCCGTTCTCCCTGTTCGCCTACGGCGACGTGAACGACGGCCAGAACAAGATCGACATCAAGGTCCCTGGCCTGCTGTCGTTCCTGGCGACGAACTCGCCGAACGGCGAGGTGCGCGGCGTCACGGACGTCGCCGCCCAGGAGCAGGACAAGTACGGCCCTGGTGACTACACGCCCGTCATGGGCGTCACCTACTGGACCTTCCGGCTGATGATGGGCTTCGGTGGGCTTTCGCTGCTGCTGGCCGCCGCCTTCGGCTACTGGTTGCGCCGCACCAGGAGGCCCGCCGCCGCACCGACCGCGGTCACGGCCGCGACGGCCGCGACGGCCGAGGCCACCGAGACCGCCGAGACCGCGTCGCCCCCGGCCAGGCCGCCGGCCGGCGAGGAGCCCTCGCGGTGGTCGCGGCTGCTGCTCCTGGGGGTCGTCTGGGGCACGGCCCTGCCCTACCTCGCCAACTCCGCCGGCTGGATCTTCACCGAGATGGGCCGGCAGCCCTGGCTGGTCTTCGGCCTGCTGCGCACCGCCGACGGGGTCTCGCCCGGGGTGTCGACCGCGATGGCGCTGGTCACGGTGATCGGGTTCACCGCCCTGTACGGCGCGCTCGCGGTCGTGGCGCTGCGGCTGTTCCTGCGGCACGGGCGGGCGGACATCCCCGAGCTGCCGAGACGAGGCGGGCCGGCCGACGGCACCGACACCGGCTCCGGCTCCGGCTCGGACGGCGTCGATCGCGGCGACGCGGACGACGACCTCGACCGGCTTCCCGCGCTCGCCTACTGAGCCCCGTCGACGACTGACAAAGGAGACGTCCGGTGCTTCCCGACTTCTGGTTCGCGCTCGTCGCGGTGCTGTGGACGGGCTTCTTCGTCCTCGAGGGCTTCGACTTCGGAGTTGCCGCGCTGCTGCCGTTTCTCGGCCGCAACCGGCCCGCACCTGATCCGGCGCGCGCGGCGGACGCGGACTCGGACCGGGGGCACTCCCCGGCCGCGACCGCGCCGGCGGAACGAGACCGCCGCGCCGTGCTCGGCACCATCGGGCCCGTCTGGGACGGCAACGAGGTCTGGCTGCTCACCGCGGGCGGCGCGATGTTCGCCGCGTTCCCCGAGTGGTACGCGAGCGTGTTCAGCGGGTTCTACCTGGCGCTGTTCCTGGTGCTCGCGGCGCTGATCGTGCGCGGGGTGGCGCTGGAGTACCGCGGCAAGGCGGCGACGGACGCCGGCCGGGCCTGGTGCGACCGCGGCATCGTGCTCGGCGGGCTGCTGCCACCGCTGCTGTTTGGGGTCGCGTTCGCCAACATCGTGCGCGGGGTGAAGATGACGCCCGACCACGAGGTGACGTCGAACCTGCTGGACCTGCTCAACCCGTACGGCCTGCTCGGCGGCGTCACGGTGCTGCTGCTGTGCCTGCTGCACGGCGCCGTGTTCGTGACGCTGAAGACGGCGGGTGACGTGCGCGAACGGGCCCGCGCCGCCGCGAGCGCCCTGTTCGCGCCGACCGCCGCCGCGCTGTTCGCCTACCTCACCTGGACGGTCGCGCTGCGCGGCGATGTCGCGGTCGACGTCGTCGCCGCGGCGGCCTTCGCCGCCCTGCTGTCCGCGGTCGGGGCCCACCGGGCCGGGCGGGACGGGTGGGCGTTCGCCGCCACGGCCGCGACGCTCGCGGGCCTGGTCGCCACCTGGTTCGTGGCGATCGCGCCGGAGGTGCTGCCGAAGCTCGGCGGCGGGCCAGGGCTGACGATCCACGAGGCCGCGTCCTCGCCGTACACGCTGAAGCTGATGACGGTGGTCGCGCTGGTCGCCACTCCGGTGGTGCTGGCCTACCAGGCCTGGTCGTACTGGGTGTTCCGCCGCCGTCTGTTCGGCGCGGACGGCCCGACCGGCCACGCGCGGGAATCCCAGCCCGCCGCGCCCGACCAGGAGCCCACGACCACGACCACGTCGTCATGAAGCCGGTCGACCCGCGCCTGGCGCGCGCCGTGCCGCGCCTGCGCGGGTACCTCGGCCGGCTCGCCCTGCTCACCACGGCCTCGGCCGGTCTGCTGGTCGTCCAGGCCACGCTCCTCGTCGACGTCGTCGTGCGTGGCTGTTCGGGCCGCGTCGGGCCCGGCGAGCTGGCCGGGACGCTCGGCGCGTTCGTCTGCGTGGTCGCCGCGCGGGCCGGTGTCGGCTGGCTCGTCGCCCGCGACGGCGAGCGGACGGCGCCACGCGTGATCGCCGACCTGCGGGCGCGGGCGCTGGGGGCCGCGGTCGCGAGCGCCGAGTCCGGGGCGGCCGCGCCGAGCGCCGGGCGGATCGCGCTCGTCACCGGCGCCGGCCTGGACGGCCTGGAGACCTACCTGACCCGCTTCCTGCCAGCGCTGGTCACCGTGATCGTGATCCCACCGGTCGTCCTGGCGGTGCTCGCCCACACGGACCTGACGAGCGCGGTGATACTCGGCGTGACGCTGCCGTTGGTCCCGGTCTTCATGGTGCTGGTGGGGCTCGCGACCCGGGCGCGCACCGAGCAGCGGCTGGCTGTGCTCACCCGGCTGTCACACCACTTCCTCGACGTCGTCAGCGGTCTGGCCACGCTGCGGGTGTTTGGCCGGGCCCGCGCGCAGGTCGAGACGATCCGCCGGGTCAGCGAGGCCTACCGAGTCCAGACGATGGCCTCCCTGCGGCTGGCGTTCGCGTCGTCGCTGGTCATGGAGCTGCTGGCGACGCTGTCGGTGGCGCTGGTCGCCGTCTCGGTGGGGCTGCGGCTGGTCGACGGCTCCGTTTGCTTCTCGGCGGCGTTGCTCGTCCTCGTGCTCGCCCCCGAGGTGCACGCGCCGCTGCGCCAGGTCGGCGCCCAGTTCCACGCCACCATGACCGGTCTGACCGCGGCGTGCGCGGCGCTGGACCTGGTCGACGCCGCGCCGCCGGTGCCCGAGCCCGCCCTCGGCGCCGGCCAGCCCTCAGGAGAGGACGCGGCCAGCCCGGTGGAGGTGCGGCTGGCCGACGTCGAGCTGCGCAGGCCGGGTCTGCCCGAGCCGACCCTGCAAGGGGTCACGCTGACGCTGCGGCCCGGGGAGATCACCGCGCTCGTCGGGCCGAGCGGGGCGGGCAAGAGCAGCCTGGTCGACATCCTGCGCGGCGGCGTGCGGCCGTCCGCCGGACAGGTGCTCGTCGACGGCGTCGACGTCGCGACCCTGGCGCCGGCCGCGTGGCGCGACCGGGTCGCCTGGCTCCCCCAGCGTCCGCACGCGCTCGCCGCGGGTGCGCCTGATCTGCTCGCGGACGGCCGCACGGCCACGGTGGCCGACGAGGTCGCGCTGGGCCTGCCACGGTGGGCGGGCCGCCCGGCGCCGGCCGCGGCCGGGATGGACGCCGCGGTGACGGCGGCGGTCGCCGCGGCGGGCGCGCCGGACGCGGACAAGCCACTGGGCGAGGACGGCCGCGCGCTGTCGGCCGGCGAGCTGCGGCGGGTGGCGCTCGCTCGGACGTTGGCCAGGCGGGCGCCGCTGATACTGCTCGACGAGCCGAGCGAGAGCGTCGACTCCCTGACCGAGGCGCACGTCGCCGCGGCGGTCGCAGCTCTACGCGGCCACGCGACGGTGCTCGTCGTCGCCCACTCGTCCGCCCTCGTCCAGGCCGCCGACCGGGTGATCACTCTGGACGCGGGCCGGGTCGTCGCCGACGAGTCCCGCCTCGTCGGCCGCCACACGCCGCCAGGTCCCGCCACTGCGTCCTCCCCCCGCCCCCACCAGCGCGGCTCTGTGGCGGATCGGCGAGTCCATGGGCCCAACCATCTGCCACGCTTCGCCGTCGCCGCGCGAACTGTGGCAGATGAACGTGCCTATGGACTCGCCAGCCCGCCACGCTTCGTCCCAGACAGGCACGTGCTGCGTGTCGCGCTGGCCGGGAGTCTCTCCCCGCGGGGGTGGGCCCGGCTGGGCCTCGGCGTCGCGGCCGGGACCGGGGCCGTGCTGGCCGGGTTCGGGCTGACCGGGACGGCGGCCTGGCTGATCAGCCGGGCGTCGGCGCATCCGCCGGTGCTGACGCTGATGGTCGCGGCGGTCGCCGTCCGGGCGTTCGGCCTCGGGCGGCCGGTGCTGCGCTACGCCGAGCGGCTGCTCACCCACGACGCGGCGTTGCGAGGCCTGGCGGGGCTGCGCGCCGAGGCGTTCCGCCGCCTCGCGGGCCTCTCCCCCGCGGCGCTCGCCGGCCGACGCCGCGGCGATCTGCTGCGCGGCTTCACCGCGGACGTCGACGGACTAGCCGAGGCCCTCCCCCGCGCGTTCACGCCCCTCGCGGTCGCCGCACTCACCGCGGTCGCGGCGACGACCGCGTTCACGGTCATGACGCCGTCGGCCGGTCCGCTGGTCGCCGCCGGCCTGCTCCTCACGGCCGCCGCCGCGGCCGCGGGTACGGCGGCGGCACGCGCGGGACGGCACGCGGCCAGCCGGGAGCGAGCCTGCCGCGACGCTGCCGTGGTGGCGCTCGCGGAGCGGCTCGACGAGGCCGTGGCCTTCGGCGTCGCGGCGGCGCGTCTCGAGGCTCTGCGCCGGCGCGACGCCGACCTGGTCCGGCTGATCACGGCCCGCCGCCGCTCGGCCGCGTGGGCGGGCCCGGCTCAGGCGCTGGTCGCCGGCCTGTGCACCGCCGCGATCGCGGCCGTCGGCGCCGCCGCCGTCCACCACCGCGCGCTGGGCTGGGAGCTGTTCGCCGTGCTGGTGCTGCTCACCCCAGCCGTCTTCGAGCCGGTCGCCGGCCTCGGCGACGCCCTGGCCGCGGCCGGCGACGCCCGCGACGCCGCCACCCGCCTGGCCGACGTTCTGCCCGTGGAGGTTGACAGGGGCGCGTCCATGGACACGGGCGCGGGTGGAGGGCCGGTCTCCGGGGTTCCTCACGGGCCGCTCGCCGTGCGGCTGATCGGGGTGCGCGCCGGCTACCCGGGAACGCCGGCGGCGTGCGTGCTGGACGGCGTGGACCTGGAGGTCCCGGCGGGTGCGCGGATCGCGCTCACCGGCGCCAGCGGCGCCGGCAAGAGCACGGTCGCGTCTCTGCTCACCGGCCTGGCCGAGCCCGCGGCGGGCCACGTCGAGCTCGGCGGCGTCGGCCGGTGGGTCGACCTGCGAGACGTGCCCGAGGAGCGCCTGCGCGGCGCCGTCGTCGCGCTCACCCAGGACGCGCATGTCTTCGATGCCACGATCCGGGAGAACCTCCGGCTCGCGCGGCCGGAGGCGAGCGACGCGGAGCTGATGGCCATGCTTGGCCGGGTCGGACTCGCCGACTGGCTGGCGGCCCTGCCCCGTGGACTGGACACCCGTGTCGGCCCCGATGGGGCCTGTATCTCCGGCGGCCAGCGCCAGCGTCTCCTGCTCGCCCGCGTCCTGCTCACCGACGCCCGGATCCTGGTGATCGACGAGCCGACGGCCCATCTGGACGCCGCCACCGAACGGCAGATCGTCGACCTTCTGTTCACCCTGCCCGCCGACCGCACGGTCGTGGTCATCACCCATCGGTCCGCCGGCCTCGACCGGATGGACGCCGTCTACCAGGTCTCGGATAGGCGCGTGTCGCGCGTCGAGCGCCCCTGTTCGGCGACCGCGGCCGGCATCGGCTCCAGGGCCCTCGTCATGGGTTAGAAGAGTGCGCCCTGGACGCCTGCGTGGTGGCTGAAAACGTTCACGGCCAGCGCGGGTGATCCGCTGACCGAGCGCGAACCGTCCGCCCGCGACGTCAGGAAGTCGCCCTCCCGCCCGGGTCTCGCACCGCGCGGCCCGGGTGGTGCGACGAGGGATGTCTAGGCGCCGGCGGAACGGGATCGGCCGGTGGCCGCCGGGGGATCGAGGAGGCGGCCGTCGTCGTTCCAGGCCCCGGCCTGCTTGACCGTGCGGAACACCGGCGAGGTCTCCAGGGTCTGCACGCCGTCGAGCGGGCCGACGCGGTGGGTGGTGAAGGCGTAAAGGTCGGCCAGGTCACGGCAGACGACCGCGGCCACGAGGTTGTGCGGGCCGGACAGGGCTGCGGCGAACGCGACCTCCGGCAGCTCGGCGAGCGCCTGCCCCGTCTTGTGCAGCCGCGCCGGGCTGACCCGCATGTACAGGTGGGCCTTCACGCCGTGGCCCAGGGCAGGCATGGCCAGGTCCATGTCGATGATCACCATGCCGCTCTGCAGGAGCGCGGCGAGCCGGCGGGTCACGCGGCCCTCGCTGATCCCCGCCGCGGCGGCCAGCTCGGCGTAGCTGGCGCGGCCGTCGCGGGCCAGCACATCGGCGATCGCGTCGTCGACCGGGTCCAGCGGCCGGGTCCCGCCCGTCTCGACGGTCGCCAGCGGGGTCGCGGCGGCGCGCAGCGCGGCGGTCTCGTCGGCGCTCAGGTGACCGGCGAGCCCGCCCCAGTCGTCGGAGTGCTGGCCGACGAAGGTGTGCAGCACGACGGAGGCCTCGACGTTCAGGACGTGGGTCGCTCGCGGCAGCCGGCGGGTCAGCAGGGTGTCGCGCGGCTCGGCCGACAGGGACCGCATGCAGAACGCCACCTCGGATCCCGCCGACGCCAGGACCACCCACACGATGTCGTCGCGCCGCGCGAGGGCCGCGGCCAGCGCCTCGGCGCCGTCGGGCCGGCAGTGCACCCGGATGTTCCACGGATGCTCGCCGGCCGTGGCCGGGTTGACGACGCCGAAGATCCGCAGGACGCCGTCCCGGCGCAGCGTCCCATAGCGCCGGGCGACCGTGCGTTCGGGCAGGCCGAGCACCGCGGCGATCCGCGCGAAGTGGGCCCGCGGCGCCAGCTGCAGGGCGCGGATGATCCGCAGGTCGTCCGGATCGGTCACCACGTTCCGGGCCCGCGAGGTGTCGGATTCCCGCAGTGCCGTCGCCATCACGGATGGAAATCTACACCGCGCCCCAGCAGCGGGGCCTCCGTTCGACGACCTTCGGCAGAGTGGGGCACCGGCGGCGCGGGACGTCCCGCCGTCGAGGTCGCCCAGGTTGCGAGGCGCGCCCGGTCGGAGATGGGTGAGGGTCGATGGAACGTAGATGGTGGACGCTGGTCGCGGTGCTGGCGGCGACGTTCATGCTGCTGCTCGACATCACGATCGTCGTGGTGGCGCTGCCCGACATCCAGCGGGAGCTGCACACCAGCTTCAGCGACGTGCAGTGGGTGGTCGACGCCTACGCCCTCACCCTCGCGGCGCTGCTGCTGACGTCCGGCTCGCTGGCCGACCGGTACGGCCGCCGGCGGCTGTTCCTCATCGGGCTGGGGATCTTCACCGCCGGCTCCGCGTTGTGCGCGGCCGCGCAGACGCCGATGATGCTCATCATCTCCCGCGCGCTGCAGGGCGTCGGCGGGGCGATCATGTTCGCCACCTCGCTCGCGCTGCTCGCCATGAACTTCCACGGCCGGGAGCGCGGCGTCGCGTTCGGCGCGTGGGGCGCGGTCGCCGGCGTCTCGACGGCGCTCGGCCCCATCCTCGGCGGCCTGATCACCAGCGGGGTCAGCTGGCGCGGCATCTTCTGGGTGAACCTGCCGATCGGGGTGGCCGCCATCGCGATCACCCTGCGGAAGGTGGCCGAGTCACGCGCCCCGCAGTCCCACCGGCCGGACTGGGCCGGGTTCGCGACGCTCACATCCGGGCTGGTCGCGCTCGTCTACGGGCTGATCCGGGCCAGCGAGGACGGCTGGGGCGACGGCGGGGTGATCGTCTGCTTCGTCCTGGCGGCGCTGCTCCTCGTCGCGTTCGTCGTCGCAGAGACACGGGTGGCGCACCCGATGTTCGACCTGTCGCTGCTGCGGATCCCGACGTTCCTCGGCGGCTCCGTCGCCGCGTTCGCGATGAACGGATCGCTGTACGCGATGCTGCTCTACCTGACGGTCTACCTGCAGAACGACCTGGGCTACTCCGCGCTGCAGGCCGGCGTGCGCCTACTGATCCTGTCCGCCACCGCGATGGTCGTCTCCACCATCGCCGGCCGGCTCTCGACGTTCGTGCCGGTCCGCTGGCTCATCGGCCCCGGCCTCGCCCTCGTCGGCGTCGGGCTGCTGCTGATGGCGGGCCTCACCGCCGACTCCAGCTGGACCCACCTGATCCCCGGCTTCGTCGTCGCCGGCGCCGGGTCCGGGCTGGTGAACCCGCCGCTGGCCTCCACCGCGGTCGGCGTCGTGCACCCGTTCCGCTCCGGCATGGCCTCGGGCGTCAACACCACGTTCCGCCAGGTCGGCATCGCGGTCGGCACCGCCGCCTACGGCTCGATCTTCACGGCCCGGCTCGCGCACGGCCTGGGCGACCGCCTCGCCGGCACCCCGGAGCTGGCCGGGCGCGAGAGCCAGATCGCCGACGCGGTGCACGGCGGTGCCGCGGGCCAGGCGATCGGCGCCGCGCCGGCCGCGGTCCGGGGCACCCTCACCGAGGCGATCCACGCCAGCTTCGCCGGCGCGCTGAACGACCTGTTCGTCACCGCCGGCATCCTCGGGCTCGTCGGCGGCGCGCTCGCCCTCGTCCTCATCCGCGGCAAGGACTTCGCCGCCGTCCCCCAGCAGGTCCCGCCGACGGGCGCCGCGCCCGACGCCCGCTTGGCCCAGGCCCCAGCCGCGGCGACGCCCGAGTCCGCCAGCCCCGCGGCGTAGCCCCACGCGCACGGTTGCATCCGGCGAAGCCCGGCGATCTTGACGGCAGATCGTCCGGCGCGGAGACCTCGCGGACGCCGGACGGGGCCCCCGACGGGGTCAGTCCGGCGACGGGAAGGCTCGATCGCGGGAAACCTCGCGGCCAAGATCGATGGGTCTGGCTGGATGCGATCGGGTCCGCGCGCACGCCGGCAGGTAAGTGCGCACTCATTTACTTCAAGGCTGGGCCGCGTTAGGTTTCGTCTCCATGACGAAGTTCGGTCTTCTCACCCCCGTTCTGTCTCTTGTGCCGGGAGCGCATGCCGACTGGGAGCGGGACGGCGGGATCGATGACGTGCGCAGGATCGCCGAGGCGGCGGACAGCCTCGGCTACGACTACCTCACCTGCAGCGAGCACGTCGCCATTCCCGCGGAGGGGGCGAGTATGCCCGGGCCCCGCTACTGGGACCCGCTCGCCACGTTCGGCTACCTGGCCGCCCACACCACGCGCATTCGGTTCACGACCTCGGTGCTGGTGCTCGGCTACCATCACCCGCTTGACATCGCGAAGCGGTACGGGACCCTCGATCGCATCTGCGGTGGGCGGCTCAACCTCGGTCTCGGCGTCGGCTATCTGGAACCCGAGTTCCGCCTGTTGGGTCTGCCGTTCGAAGGCCGCGGCGCCCGCGCCGACGACGCGATCCGAGCGCTGCGGGCCTCCTTCGGCCGGCGTCACCCGTCCTATGCCGGTCCCTGCTATCAGTTCGACGAGATGATTGTCGATCCTTTCGGCGTGCAGACCGACATCCCGATGTGGATCGGCGGACGCACGCCGCGCTCGCTGCGCCGCGCCGTGGCGCTGGGCGACGGCTGGTATCCCTTCGCCGTCTCACCCCGGACAGCGGCGGAGTGGCTGGCCACAGCGGCCAAGACGGATGACTGGCGGCGACGCGAGCGACCCCTCGACGTGATCCTCGGCCCGCCGCGCCCGATCGACCCCCTGGGAAAGCCGGACGAGGCGAGCGGCGCCGTGCACGCGCTGCTCGACGCCGGCGCCACCACGATCTCGCTCCGGTTCGTCCACCACTCGCTCGACCACTATCTGGAGCAACTCGAAGCGATGCACACGGTCATGGCCACGCTCTGACAGCCACCACCGACCCGAACACCTTGGAGCCCACGTGGACCCACAGCAACTCTCGGACCTCTACGAGATCCAGCGGCTGAAGGCGCGGTACTTCCGATTCATGGACCTACGGATTTGGGACGAGTTTCGCGATGTCTTCACCGACGACCTCGAGCTCTATATCGAGCACACGACGACGCCGCAGGCCACCGAGCCGACGATTAAAGGCGCCGACACGCTCGTGGCCTACCTGGCGGCCTCGGACCCACGCAAGGTCACGGTCCACCACGGACACATGCCCGACATCGAGTTCCTCGACGAGAACAACGCGACCGGAATCTGGGCCATGTTCGACTGGGTCGACGACCCGGGACGCGGTTTCGCGTCGCAGGGCTACGGACACTATCACGAGCGCTACGTTCGCTGCCCGGACGGCAAATGGCGCATCTCGTCGGTGCGGCTGACCCGAATCCGCTCCAATTCCGTCCCGCACCAGGAGTCCGATCTCGAAGCCACACTCGACAGCGAAACCCTGGCCGCCGTGTCGCCACAGCAATAACGGAGGATCATCCGGCGGGCGGGGCAGTCGCGTCGTCACCGGTCAGCGGGTGGTGGCGACCGTGGCGCCGGCGGACCTTACGACAATGCGGATGCGGTCGGCGCGGAAGAGGTCGTGCGAGTGCTCGAACGGCTCGCCCGCCGGGTCGTAGGTCGTGCGTTGCAGGGCGAGCAGCGCGGCCCCGACGGTGGTGCGCAGCAACGCGGCCTCCTCGTCGCCCGCGACGACCACCTCGATCTGTTCGACCGCCTCGCCCGGGCGGACGCCGTACTCGTCGGCGAACAGCTCGTAGAGGGAGCCGGACAGCGGCCGGTTGAACAACCCCGGGAAGCGGCGGGCGGGGAAGCAGGCGTTCTCCAGGGAGATCGGCCCGCCGTCGGCGAGGCGGATCCGCACGATCCGCGCGACCGGGTCGCCGGGGGTGAGCGCCAGCGCCGCCGCGACGGCCTCGTCGGCGGGCTCCAGGGCCGCGCTCACCACCTGCGAGCCGGCGGTGAAGCCCTGGGTACGCAACAGCTCGGGGACGCCGACGATGCGGGACAGGTCCCGTTCGACCTTGCGGGGCGCGACGAAGGTGCCGCCGCCCCGGCCGCGGACCCGCAGGATGACGCCCTCCCGCTCCAGCGCCGTCAGCGCCTGGCGCAGGGTCGCGCGGCTGACGCCGAGCGCGGCGGCGAGGTCGCGTTCGCCACCGATGCGCTCCCCGGGGCCGCGGGTCCCGTCGACGACCAGCTGGCGCAGCCGGCGCCGTACGTCGGCCGCGGTCGGACCGAGCGAACCGGACTGGTCGAGCTGGAGTGCCACCGCTCCAGTCTGGCCGACAGGGGCCGCGTCGCCCGAGGATGGGCTCAGATCTCTTCCAGGGCGGCGGGCGACTCGGGAAGGATCTGGCCGCCGTCGACCACGAGGGACTGACCGGTGATGTACGCGGCCTCGTCGGTGGCGAGGAACAGGGCCGCGTGGCCGATCTCGTCGACCTCGCCGAGGCGCCGCATCGGGATGGCTGCCTCCATCGAGCGCAGGTAGTCCTCGCCGAGGTCGGCCAGGCCCTCCGTGACGATGTTGCCGGGGAGGATCGCGTTGACGGTGATCTTGTGCGGGGCGAGCTCGATCGCGGCCGTCCGCATGAAGCCGAGCATGGCTGCCTTCGACGCGCCGTAGTGCGACCAGCCGGGATACCCGGTGTGCGGGCCGGTGATCGACGACGTGAGGAGCACCCGGCCGTGGCCGGACGCCTTCAGCGCCGGCAGGAACGCCTGGACGGTGAGGATCGCTCCCTTGACGTTCGTGCCGAGCATCTCGTCGATGTCGCCCTCGGTCATCGTCGCCAGCGGGGCGCTCGGGAAGATGCCGGCATTGGCGCAGACGACGTCGACGCTGCCGTGGCGCTCCAGCACCTCGGCGGCCAGCCGCGCGGTGTCGGCGGCCGACGCCACGTCCGCGGCGACGAACGAGACCGTGCCGCTGGCCGTCTTGGCGAGCTCGGCCGCCGCCGCCTCGGCGACGGTGGCGTCCCGGCCGGTGATGACGACGTTCGCGCCGGCCCCGGCGAACACCCGGGCGATGCCCTTCCCGATTCCCCGGGTGCCACCGGTGACGACGACCGTGCGTCCCTCGACGGGCGTGAACATCTAGGCGATCCCCTTGGGCAGCAGAGTTCCGGTGAGGTAGCGGTCGGCGAGGTCGAGGCTCGCGTGGGCGAACGCCGTGACGTCGTCGACGGCGTCGGCGTGCGGGTGGGTGCCCAGCCACGCGGTCAGCTGCAGCCGGCGCAGCAGGACGAACGTCGACACCATGGCCACGTCGTCGGCCGTCAGCGGGACGTGGCGGCGGTAGGCCGCGAGCCACGCGGCGACCAGGTCGGGCATCGCCGGATGGTGCTCGATGAACGACAGCGCCGCGGCGAGGTCAAACAGGTACCAGCTGAATCCGCAGTCGTCGAAGTCGATGACGGTGATCGCGTCGTCGGCGGTGACCATGAGGTTCGCCAGCCGCATGTCGGCATGGATCAGGCCGTACCTGTCCGGGCCGGCGCCGAACTGGTCGACCAGTCCCTCGACGGTCACGGCGGCTCGGGTCATCAGCTCACGCTCGGCCGCGGGCGCGCCGGCCCGGGACGGCCGGGCGTCGCCACCGCCGGCGAGCGCCCAGGCCAGGCCGCTGCGCCAGTCGCCCCAGCGGCCGTCCGGGCCGATGGTCGTCGGCAGGCTCCACTCGAACCGGGCGAAGCCCGGCGGCCGGCCCCAGCCGCGGGCATGCAGCTGCATCCGGCCTGCGATGTCGCCCAGGGTGGCGAAGGAAGCGACCAGTTCGGCGGTGTCGTCCGGCTCCGGCGGCCGGCCGTCGACCCAGGCGAACAGCACCGCCTGCCGGTCACCGACGCCCGGCGGGCGCACCGTGGTGAGCACCTCGCCGGCCCGGTTCGGGATCACCGGCGGGGTCCGCACGACGCCGTCGGCACGCAGCGCCGCGACCCAGGCCAGCTCGCCGTGGATCTCGGCCGGCCCGTGGTAGCCGGGGCGGTGCAGCCGAAGCGCGAACCGCCGCCCGCTCGCCGGGTCGTCGACCCGGTAGGTGGCGTTCTCCGACAGGTTCAGCAGCGACACCTCCGGGCGCGCGCCGAGGTCGTAGGCGGCCAGCACCTCCGGCAGCAGCGCCTCCAGCGCCTCCAGCTCGCCGGTGACGGAGACGTCCGCCGCGGTGTCCCCGGCGGCCGCCGGATCGGTCATCGTCATCTACTCGGTCACCTGCTCACGGTGGCCTGGTCGGGTGCCAGGTCCACTCCGGACAGCGCGTCCTGGTGCGCCAGCCGGACCGCCGTGGCCGTGCGTTCGAGCAGGTCGGCCGCCAGCTCGTCGGACAGCAGCAGGCCCGGCTTGAACTGCAGCACCCGCGGGTCGAGGGCGGAGAATATCGCCCAGACGCCGTGCTCGTAGAGACGGCGGGAGACGAACCGGGCACCCTGCGGGTGGTCGAAGCGCAGACCGATGACCAGGCCGTCCTGGCGGATCTCGACCAGCCAGTCCGGGTTGTCCGCGGCGATGCCGGTGAGGCCCTCGGTGAACGTCTTGATCAGCGTGTCGACCCGGTCCCGCGTCGCCGGCCGCTGGGTGATCTCCAGGGTGCGCAGGGCGACCACGCAGCCCAGGTCCGAGCCGCCGAACGTGGAGATGTGCGCGAAGCCGTCCTCCTCCAGCCAGCCGGCGGCGGCCGGGCCGAGGATCGTCGCCGCCACCGGGTAGATCCCGCCTGAGAGGCCCTTGCCGGTCACCAGGATGTCGGGCGTGACGCCGTGCTTGGTGATGCCCCACAGCTCGCCGGTGCGGCCGAGGCCCGTCTGCACCTCGTCCGCGACGTAGAGCGTGCCGGCGTCGGCGCACAGCTTGGCGACGGCGGCGAGGTAGCCGGGCTCGGGCATGACGAAACCGGAGGTAGCCGGAATCGTCTCCAGCAGCACCGCGGCGACGTCGCCCCCGGCCAGCGCGGCCGCCATCGCGTCGAGATCGTTGAACGGGACCCGGATGACCTCATCGGGGCGGCCGGCGAGGAAGCGCTCGGCGTAGCGGTCGTCGCCGGTGGCGACGGCGAGGCCGGTGTGGCCGTGGAACGCGCCGATCGCGGACACGATCTTGCGGCGGCCGGTCGCGTAGCGGGCGGACTTCAGCGCGATGTCGACCGCCTCGCCGCCGCCGCTGCCGAACGTGACCTTGCCGTCCGGGATCGGCCCGGAGGTGACCAGCGCCTCGGACAGCGCCGCACGGCCGAGCGCGGCGAAGTGGTGGTTGCCGATGTCGAGGTGCGCGAGCGCGGCGACGAGCGTCGCGACGACCTCGGGGTTGCGATGGCCGAGGTTGTAGGTGCCGCCGTTGAGGTGGACGTCGACGAGGGTGTTGCCGTCGAGGTCGTGCAGCAGGTAGCCCGCGCGCTCGCCGATCACGAGCGGGGTGCCGGCGTCGGTCCAGAACCTCGTCTTGCTCGGGTTCCAGTAGCGCTCGCTCGCGGCGAGCACATCCACCTTCGGGGTGGCCAGCAGCCGGTCGACGAGATCGTCACGGGCCGCGCCAGGGGCGGTCGCGGCGGCCCCGCTGACGGGACCGCCGAGGGGGTTGCTGGCGGGATCACTGGGGTCCGCGGCGGTGCCCGCGGCGCTGTCACGGTTGCCCACGGGTCGACCGTAGCGTGGCCCCGGGCCAGTGGTCTGGTAAAGGTACGTACCGTTTACGTTTCCGCCACGTTGTGGCCTGTTTCGGCGTGTGAAAAGGTCTGGCCCCGCCTTGTGGCGCCCCCTGTTCAGGGGCCACGATCGCCCCGATACGCGCCAGCCGCCGCAGCGGCCGCGCACAGCGGGAGGTAGCCACAAGGTGAGCGTGCAGAGTGAGGCCGCGGCTCCAGTAGCCGCCGCCGGCACCAGCGGCGTGCAGCGGCTCAGGCCGGGCACGGTCGGTCTCTTCGGGGTCCTGTTCATGGTGACGGCCAACGCCGCACCGATCACCGCGATGACCGGCAACCTGCCGATCGCCGTCGGTTACGGCGACGGCATCCACGGCCCGGCGGCGTTCCTGGTCGCCACCATCATTCTGACGATCTTCTCCGTCGGGTACGTCGCGATGACGAAACACATCACCGCGACGGGCGCGTTCTACGGCTTCATCTCCCAGGGCCTCGGCCAGGCCGCCGGCATGGCCTCCGGCTTCCTCGCGACGATGTGCTACATCGTCTTCGAGGGCTCGCTGATCGGCATCCTCTCGTCGTTCGCGAAGACGACGATGGAGACGGTGTTCAGCGCGCCGTCGGTCTCCTGGGTCTGGTACGCACTGGTCAGCATCGCGGTCATCGCGGTGCTCGGCTACTTCAACATCGCGATCTCCGGCAAGATCCTGGGCGTCTTCCTCGTCACCGAGGTCATCCTGCTGCTGGTCATGTCGTTCGGCGTGCTCTTCACCGGTGGCGGCCCCGACGGCCTGCTCCCCGACGCCATCAACCCGGTCGGCGCGTTCAAGTCGGTGCCCGCCAGCTCCGACGGCGCCATCGTCGGCGTCGCCGGCCTCGGCATCTTCTTCGCCCTGTGGTCCTGGGTCGGCTTCGAGACGACCGCGGTCTACGGCGAGGAGTCGAGGGACCCGAAGAAGATCGTCCCCCGGGCGACGATGATCGCCGTCATCGGCCTCGGCGTCTTCTACACGTTCGTCTCCTGGATGGCGGTCGCGTACTCCGGCAAGACCGGCGCCGTCGACGTCTCCCGCACGGACGCGTTCTCGCTGTTCTACACGCCCACCGGCGACCTGCTCGGTTCGTTCTTCGTCGACCTCTACAAGGTCATGACGGTGACCGGCTCGTTCGCCTGCGCGCTGGCGTTCCACAACGCCGCCTCGCGCTACCTGTACGCGATCGGCCGGGAGGGCCTGTCGAGCGGGCTGACGAAGTCGCTCGGCGCGTCCCACAAGAAGCACGGCTCGCCGCACGTCTCCTCGGTCGTCCAGACCGCGATCACCCTCGTCATCGTGCTGCTGTTCTACTTCCTGCAGAAGCCGACCGACACGGTCTCGGACGTCCCGTACGTGTACCTGTACGGCCTGATGGCGATTCTCGGCACGATGGCGCTGCTGTTCGTGCAGTCCATCTCGTCGATCGCCGTCATCGGCTACTTCCACGTCCGCAAGATGCACCCGGAGACGGCCTCCTGGTGGCGGACGCTGGTCGCGCCGATCCTCGGCGCCGCCCTGCAGATCTACGTCATCATCCTGCTGTTCCAGAACCTCGACTTCGCCGCCGGCGCCGCCTCCGACAGCCCGGTGTTCAAGGCATCGCCGTATATCGCGCTCGGCGTGTTCGTGATCGGTCTCGCGGTGGCGCTCGGGATCCGGTTCCGGAACCCGGAGAAGTACGCGACGATCGGGCGGATGGTCATGGAGGAAAGCCACGAGCGGGAGCCCGAGGGCGCCCTGCCACCGGCCGGCGCCATCCCCGCCCAGCCCGCCGGCGAGGCAGCCGTCTAGCCAGGTCCATCCCGGGCGCAGGGTCCCGACACGCGGTTCCGGCTCGGCCGGCGCCCGCCACGATCTCGTTGGGGGCGCCAGCCGAGCCGGGCCGCGTCGGACTACTGCCGACATCCCGCTCCCAGGACGAAGCGGAACGACGAGGCGAGACAGTGCCGCGACGGCAGGGCGTGGCGGCAAGAAAGGTGGGCGGCCGATGACGTTCCGGGCGACGGTACGGGGCACCAGCTACGTCTTCCCCGACCTCGCGGCGCTGCTCGCGAGCGCGAACGAGGAGAAGTCCGGCGACCAGCTCGCCGGGATCGCCGCTGGCTCCGCCACCGAGCGGGTCGCGGCGAAGCTCGCGCTCGCCGACGTGCGCCTGGGCGACATTCTCGCCACCCCGCTGCTCGACGACGCCGTCACCGAGCTCATCCTGCGCGAGCACGATGTCGCGGCGTTCGCCGACGCGGGGCTCGCGAGCCGCACCGTCGGGGAGTTCCGCGAGCTGGTCCTCTCCCCCGGCTTCGCCGACGCGTGGTCGGCCGGCGGGTTCGCGAGCGCCATCACCCCGGAGATGGCGGCGGCCGTCGCGAAACTCATGAGCGACAAGGACCTCATCGTCGGCGCGAAGCCGCTGCGCACCGTCACCCGCTGCCGCAACACCATGGGCGAGGCGGGCGTGCTGGGCGTGCGCGTCCAGCCGAACCATCCGACCGACGACGTCGAGGGCATTCTTCTTTCCGCGCTCGACGGCATTCTCTACGGCTGCGGCGACGCCGTCCTCGGCGTCAATCCGGTGAACGAGTCCGTCGCCAGTGTCGGCGCGGTGCTGCACGGCCTGCAGAGCCTGATCCGCCGGCTCTCGCTGCCCACGCAGACCTGCGTGCTCGCCCACATCACCACCCAGCTCGCGGCGCTCGCCACCGGCGCGCCCGTCGACCTGCTGTTCCAGTCGATCGCCGGGACGGAGGCGGCGAACCGCTCGTTCGGGATCAGCCTGGAGATGCTCGCCGAGGGCCGGGAGGCGGTGCTCGCGCACCACCGCGACCGGTCCGGCGAGTTCGTCGGCGACAACGTCATGTACTTCGAGACCGGACAGGGCAGCGCCCTTTCCGCCGACGCGCACGGCGGCCTCGACCAGCTCACCGTGGAGGCCCGGGCGCACGGCGTCGCCCGCGCCTACCAGCCTTTCCTGGTGAACTCCGTCGTCGGGTTCATCGGGCCGGAGTACCTCGCCGACGCCCGCCAGATCACTCGCGCCGGCCTGGAGGACCATTTCATCGGAAAGCTGCTCGGCCTGCCGATGGGCATCGACGTCTGCTACACCAACCACGTCGACGCCGACCAGAACACCAACGACGACCTGCTCGTCCTGCTGGTCGCCGCCGGCTGCAACTTCGTGATGGGCGTTCCGGGCGCGGACGACGTGATGCTCTCCTACCAGTCGACGAGCTACCACGACGCGGCCGGCATGCGTGACCTTTTCGGCCTGTCCGCGACGCCGGAGTACACCGCCTGGCTGCACGACCGCGGCCTGGTTCGGGGTGGCCGCCTCGCCGATCCCGACCCGGACGTCGCCGCCGCGCTGCTCGCCGGCCTCGACAAGGCCGTCCTCGACGTCCCCGCCCCCACCCGCGCGCTGACCAGCGGCCGGTGACCACGATGCCCGAACCGATAGCCGTACCCGAACCCATGGCCGTACCCGAGCCCACGGCCATGCCCGAGCCCACGGCCGGAGCCGGCCCGACGACCTCGGCTTCCGCCTCCGCCTCCGCCGGCGGTGGTTCCGCGGAACCACCCATCCCGCCCACGGTCACCGGCCGCCCGAACCCCGGCCCGGCCGCCTTCGAGAGCCGGGTGCGGGCGGTGACCCCGGCCAGGCTGTTCCTCGGCCGTTCGGGCACGTCGCTGCGTACCGCCGACCAGCTCGCGCTGCGCGCCGACCACGCCGCCGCCCAGGACGCCGTCCACGCCGCGCTCGACCTGGAGACCGGCCCGCTCGCCTCGCTGGTCGGCCGGTTCGGCCTGTTCGCCGTCGGCTCGGCCGCGCCCGACCGGGCGACCTACCTGCGCCGGCCCGACCTCGGCCGGCGGCTGTCCCCCGAGGGCCGCGCCCAGGTCGCCCGCCGGTGCCCGCCCGGCGCCGACCTGCAGGTCGTCATCGGCGACGGCCTGTCCGTCGCGGCCGTGGACGCCCAGGTCCCCGCCCTGCTACCGGCCCTGCTCGACGCTGCCCGCGAGGCCGAATGGAGCGTGGGTCAGGTCTTCGCCGTCCGCAACGCCCGCGTCGGCCTGCTCAACGAGATCGGCGAGCTTCTGGACCCGGCCGTGGTCGTGCTCCTCATCGGCGAACGCCCCGGCCTGGTCACCGCCGAGAGCCTGAGCGCCTACCTGGCCTGGCGCCCGCGCGCGAGCCACACCGACGCCGACCGCAACCTGATCTCCAACATCCACACCCGCGGCGTCGGCATTCCTCAGGCCGTCACCCGGATCCTCGCCCTGGCCACGGCGATGCGCGCCACAGGTACCTCAGGCGTCCTCGTCAAGGAAGACCCCAGCACCCCGGCTGCCCTCCCCACGGGACCACGTTGAATAGCTCATGACGTCTTCGATGCTGGTCGCGTTCAATGCCCGACGCAGCCACGCGGCAAGCTCATAGAGATCGCCACATTCACTAATCCGGTCGAGGTCAGCCGCCGGCACCGGAAATTCCCGAACCGCGAGCGCATCCAGAACCGCCGCGGACAGAAGGTCAAGCTGCCCCTCCTTTCTGTCTTCTGCCCGGCCCGGCCCGGCCCGTGAGCCAGCCGCGGCTCCATCCCCGCGCGAAGCCGTCGAAGTAGGTTTCCTGAAGGGAATTGTCGTCGAGCCCGGACCGCCCGTCGCTAGAGCTCAACACGCCCCACCTCGGGGCTCGGCTCGCCGACGACGTCTTCGGCGCTGATAGCGGTCAGAGCCCGGTCCAGCCAGGTGTCCAGCAGGTCGAGATCGGCGCAGGCGCGGATCTGCTCCTCCACCGCGGCCGGAACGGGGACACCGCGCCGGCTCAGGACCCTCAGCACGGAGTCGGCCTTGCCCTCGGCCTTGCCCTCGGTCTTGCCCCTCGCCTCGAGCTCGCGGAAGAGCTCGCTGCGGTACTCGGAGTCGACCACGGTCATATGTTCCTCCCATAGGTCCCGCGCTGCCTTCGACAGCGCGACCAGCAACATGTCACAGATCTTGCGGGAGACCTCCTGGTCAGCGTGGTGCATCCCGTCGTACAGCGCGGCGAACGCGGGTACGAGCGTCGCCGGGTCGTCGCCGCCGTGGCAGATCAACGACAGCGCGGCCAGCGAGAGATTCGCCCTGGCCTGCGCCGAGTCCTCCACCAAAGGCAGGTCGTCCAGGCTCAGGAGACAGGGCCACAGCCGCACGCTGAACCTGTCCGTACCGGCCATGCCGCGGTATCTCTCGGCGTCTCCGGCCTCCGGGCAGAAGACCGCGAGGAGCACGCCGACGTCCAGCTCCTGCTCGAGGGAGGTCGCGTAGTACTTCCACGCCCGCCATTTGCCCGGCACCCATCGGCGCTGCACCTCGATGACGAGGGCGTACACCCGCTTGCCGGCGCGGGTGAACACCAGGGTGTTGTCAGCGTGGTAGCTGGTCGGTGCGAGCTTCTGGAACGTCGCGGGGCCCCGGTGGGCGTCATCGTGCCTCGGCAGGCCGATGTGGAACGTTCGGTCCAGCAACGCCGCCGTCGCGTCCGGAAAGGCGGCGAAGGCCGCCACCGCCGATTCGTGCTCACCACTCGGCATAGCTCGCTCATCCCTGTCGGGTCAGTCAGTGACTGACCCGACAGTACCGGACTGATCGAGAAAGGGCCAACGGGACATTCCGGCGGCGCGTGTCCAGGCGGCGCGGCCGACTCGGCGGGATGCCCTGGCTCGCGTCGCCGCCTCGGCGGCCCGATCAGCCGAACAGTCTGCCGGTCGTGGTTGCGACGACTGGGCATGTTCTGTCCGAGGTGGCGCTAGTCTGGCGGCATGGTGGCGGGGTGGGCGCTGACGCGGCGGTGGCACGTGGATGTCGCGCTGACCGCGTCCTGTCTCTGTTAGAGCGCGCCCGACCACCCGAGTAGGCCGTCCGCCGTGCCGGCGGACCGCCCATTCCCCCATCCGTGACGCCAAGGCGGGACAGCGTCGTCTCGCGCGATCTCTCGGTCGTCTCGCGCGATGTCTCGATTCCGTTCTCCGCTCGGAAGGCAGTTGCATGCACCGCCCTTGGATGACGCGCCCTCGCCGGCTCGCCACGCTCGCCGTCGCGGCCACGGCTGCCGCCGCGCTCACGCTGTCCGCCTGCGCGTCCGATGACAGCTCGGACGCGGCGGCCTCGCCGTCGCCGGGCGCGACCGGCATCGCCGCGCTGCACCTCGTGACGCCCGGGCAGCTGACGATCGGCACCGACTCCCCCGCCTACGACCCCTGGTTCTCGAACAACGACCCGAAGAACGGCCTGGGCTTCGAGAGCGCGGTCGCCTACGCGGTCGCCGGGCAGCTGGGCTTCACCAAGGATCAGGTGAAGTGGGTCACCGAGCCGTTCGACAAGTCGTTCGCGCCCGGCGCGAAGGACTTCGACTTCGACATCAACCAGATCTCCATCACCGACGAGCGCAAGCAGGCCGTCGACTTCAGCGACGGCTACTACACCGTCGCGCAGGCGATCGTCTCGCTGAAGTCCAGCAAGATCGCCGGAGCGAAGTCCCTCGCCGACCTCAAGGACGCCAAGCTCGGCGCCCCCGTCGGTACGACGAGCCTCGACGCCATCAACCAGCTCGTGAAGCCGTCGTCGCCGGCGGCCGTCTTCAACACCGTCAACGACGCGAAGAGCGCATTGGAGAACGGCCAGATCGACGGCATCGTCGTCGACCTGCCGACCGGCTTCTACCTGACCGCGGCGGAGATCGAGAACTCGGTCATCGTCGGCCAGTTCCCGTCGACTGGTGCGCCCGAGCAGTTCGGCCTGCTGTTCGAGAAGGGCAACCCGCTGGTCAAGGACGTCAACGCGGCGCTGGCGAAGCTGTCCTCCGGCGGCGAGCTGGCCAAGCTCGCCGACCAGTACCTGGCCGCGGCCGGCGCGCCGGTCCTGAAGTAACGACGACGAGTAACGGCGATCGGATAGCTGTTTTTCGGTGAGCGTCGTCGAATCACGCCCCGGCCCGGACCCGGAGCCCCCACGCCGGGGGCCCGGGGCCGGGCGACGCGGGCGCGGCAACCTGTCGAGGTCCGCCTCGCCGGCGGCGGGCGGCTGGGTCGTGAGTGACCGACAGCTGGCCCGCGAGCGGTACCGGCGGCGGGCGCGGCGCAGGTCCGTGCTGGTCGCCGCGGTCAGCACGCTCGCGGTGGCGGCGGTGGCCGTCGTCGCCGTCGGCGGCAGCTCGGGCTGGCCGCTGGTCCGGCAGCGGTTCTTCTCCGCCTCGGAGATGGCCGACGCCTGGCCGGCGGTCGCCCACGGCCTGCTCGTCAACCTGAAGCTGTTCGTGCTGTGCGCGGCGGCCGCCGGAGTGTGCGGACTGTTGCTGGCGCTGCTGCGCACCCTTTCCGGTCCGGTGTTCTTTCCCGTACGGTTTCTCGTCGCCGCCTACACCGACCTCTTCCGCGGGCTGCCGGTGATCCTCGTGCTGTATCTGGTCGGCTTCGGCCTGCCCGCGCTGCGGCTGAAGGGAATGCCCCGCGACCCGGTGGTGCTCGGCGGGATAGCGCTGGTGCTCACCTACTCCGCGTATGTCGCCGAGGTGATCCGGGCGGGCATCGAGTCGGTGCATCCCAGCCAGGTCGCCGCCGGCCGGTCGCTCGGGCTGACCTACGCGAAGACGATGCGGTTCGTCGTGCTGCCGCAGGCGCTGCGCCGGGTCGTGCCGCCGCTGCTCAACGACGCGATCAGCCTGCAGAAGGACTCCGGCCTGGTGTCCGTCCTCGGCGTGGTGGACGCGGTGCGGGCGGCGCAGATCGCCACCTCCACCCATTTCAACTACTCGCCCTATGTCCTCGCCGGCCTGCTGTTCCTCGCGGTCACGATTCCGCTGACCCGCGTCACCGACCACCTGGCGGCCCGCTCCGCCCGCCGCCGAGGAGCCGACCACCGTGGCTGAGCCGACGGCCGGACCGACCACGAAGCCGCCCGAGAAGCCGAGCCCCGGCGCGGCCCCTGACACACCGGTGCTGTCCGTACGCGGGCTGCGCAAGGCCTACGGCGCGACGGTCGTGCTGCGCGACATCAGCTTCGACCTGTTCCCCGGCCAGGCGGTCGTGCTGATCGGCGGCAGCGGCTCGGGCAAGTCCACGCTGCTGCGCTGCCTGAACCTGCTGGAGACCGTCGACGACGGCGACATCCACCTGACCGGCGAGGAGATCACGGACCCGCGGGCCAACGTCGACCGAGTGCGCCGCCGGATCGGCGTCGTCTTCCAGGCGTACAACCTGTTCCCGCACATGACCGTGCTGGACAACGTCACCCTCGCCCCGGTCCAGGTCCACCGCCGGCCTCGGGCGCAGGCGCGCGAACGCGCCCGCGAGCTGCTCACCCGCATCGGGCTGGCCGACAAGCTCGACGTCTACCCGGACCGGCTCTCCGGCGGCCAGCAGCAGCGCCTCGCGATCGTCCGCGCGCTGGCCACCGACCCCACGCTGCTGCTGCTCGACGAGATCACCTCCGCGCTCGACCCCGAGCTGGTCGGCGAGGTCCTCGGCCTCGTCGGCGAGCTGAAACGCGACGGTGTCCCGATGGTGATCGCCACCCACGAGATGGCCTTCGCCCGCGAGATCGCCGACGAGGTCCTCTTCCTGGACGCCGGCGCCGTCGCCGAACGCGGCACCCCCGCCCAGGTCCTCGACGACCCGACCGAGCCCCGCACCCGCCAGTTCCTCTCCCGCCTCTGGGCCCGCTGAGCCCTCCGAACAACCAATCGGCCAACCGCCCGCCGGGAATTTCCCCGGTGCGACGAGGCGACAATCTTCGCGGTTGTTCGACGCGAATCCGATCGTCCGGATGCCGGGTTGGATGAGTTTCGTCGGCCGGACCTGTCGGGGGCTTGTCATTGCTCCGCCTACGGCTGCTCACTACCGTGAGCCAGGTGATCGGAAGCATCGGCGGTCGGTCATTTCCCGGTACGGAAGACAGGACCGATCGGGCCGCCGATCGTTGGCCGTTCGTGGGCCGTCATGACGAACGTGAACTCTTCACCGCCGCGCTCACCGGGGCCGGCTGGCGCGGAATGCTCGTCTGTGGCCCGGCGGGTGTGGGCAAGACCCGGTTGGCCGACGAGTGCACGGCGGCCGCCGAGGCGGCAGGACGGGTGACGATCCGGGCGAAAGGCAGCGCGACCGCCAGCGCCGTGCCACTCGGCGCTCTGGCGCATCTGCTTCCGACAGGGGTGGCCGACGGCCGACGCCAGCTCGACCCGCCCGCCGGCTGGGCCTCGGCGGTGGAAGCCTTCCGCTCCCGCGGCAATGACGAGCGGCCGGTGTTGTTGGTTGACGACCTGCATTTCCTGGATGCCGCGTCCGCGATCCTGCTCGCACAGCTCGTCGAAGCCAATGCGGTGTTCCTGATCGGGACGGTGCGGTCGGACAGACCGCTGGCCGACGTGCTCGCGGGGCTGTGGAGCAGCGAGCAGGTGCTGCGCGTCGACCTCACCGACTTTTCTCGGGACGCCATGGACACCCTGCTGCACATGGTTCTCGGCGGGCCGGTGGATGCGAGCACCGCCGCCGACATCTGGTCGGTGGCGCTCGGGAACATGCTGTTCTCCCGCGAGCTGGTGCTCGGCGCGCAGGCGTCGGGAACCCTGGTACAGCACGGTGGGGTGTGGCGGTTGACCGGGCCGCTGACGAGCACGACGCGGCTGGCGGAGCTGATCGGGAGCCGGCTGGACGGGGTGGCCGGATCCGCGGTGACGGCGTTGGAACTGCTCGCGTTGGCGGAACCGGTCGGGGTGAGCGATCTCGAGGAGGAGGCCGGGGCGGCGGACGTGGAGGCGCTGGAGCGGACCGGGCTGCTGGTGGTGCGGGTCGACGGCCGACGGCACGAGGCCGTGCTCGCTCATCCGCTGTACGGCGAGGTGCTGCGCGACCGCATGCCTCGGCTGACCCGGCGGCGCCTGCTGCGCCGCCACGCGGAACGGGTGGAGCGGTACGGCGCACGCCGCGGGCAGGATCCGCTCCGGATCGCGTCCTGGCGGCTCGACGCCGACGGCACCGCGGATCCGGAGCTGCTCGTCGCGGGGGCGAGGCTGGCCCGTTTCGGTCATGACTTCCGGCAGGCGGAACGTCTCGCCCGGGCGGCACTGCTCGAGCACGGCGAACGGGTCGGACCGATCGAGGCGCAGGCGCAGGCGTATCTGTTGCTCGGCGAGGCGCTGAGTGAGCTGGGATCCGCGGCCGAGGCGGAAACGGTGCTGGCCGCCGCCCAGTCGGGCGTGGTGGCTGAACGGGACGTGGTGCGCGTCGTCGCGGCAAGGACCCAGAACCTGCTCACGGGCCTGCTGCGACCAGCCGTGGCGATCGAGGTCAACCGGGCCGCCAGGTGCGGCCTGCGCGACGCCGCCGGACGCGCCGAGCTGCTCGCCGGTGAGGCCCGAGCCCTGGTGACGGCCGGTCGACCCGGCGAGGCGTTGCGCGTGGTGGAGCTGCTCGCGGGCGACGCCGAGCCGCGCACCCGGGTCCTGCGGGCACTCGCCGAGGCACCGGCACTGGCCATGACGGGTCGGTGCGAGCAGGCCGTCGCCGTCGCCGGGCGCGGCTTCGCCGACCACGCCGAGCTCGGCGACGACGTCGCCATTCCGCATCCGGGAACGCACCTGGTCTGCCAGGTGTACGCGTTGGCGGAATCGGGCCGGCTCGCCGAGGCGACCGAGGTGGCCCGCACCGGCTACGAGCTGGCCACCCGGGACCGATCGCCGATCGGCCGGATCTGGTTCGCCCTGAACCGGGGCCGGTGCGCCCTGCTCGCGGGGGGCGCCGCGACCGCCTGGCGGTGGTTCGCCGAGGCCGACGCGCTGTGCTGCGACCATCCGTTCGTCGGCCCACGCCGGCTGGTGCTGGCCGGAGCGGCGGTCGCGGCGGCCTGGCTCGGCGACGAACCGGCCGCCCGGGCTGCCGTCGACGACCTCGATGCCCTGGAGTTCGCCGGCCACCTGGCTGTGGACCAGGAGATCGGCCGCGCGTGGGCCGCGGTGGCCCGCGGCGACCTCGCGCAGGCGCGCCGGGTGCTGCTGGCCGCGGCGGACCGGGCGGCCGGCACTGGTCACCACACCTCCGAGGCCTGGCTGCTGCACGACGCGGCCCGGCTCGGGGACGCGGCCCGGGTGCACGGCCGGCTGCGGGAACTGGCCGACGGCGGCGAGGGGGCGTTCGGCCCCGCCTACGCCGTCCACGCCCGCGGCGCCGCGACCCACGACCCGGCACTGCTGACCGAGGCGGCCGACCGGTTCGAGGCGATCGGCGCGCTCCTTTACGCCGCCGAGGCCGCTACCGCCGCCTCTCATGCCTACCTGCGCCTCGGCGAGCCACGTGCCGCCGTCGCGAACCGCGCCCGCGCGGCCCTGCTCGCTGGCAGGTGCGAAGGCGCTCGTACCCCGGGTCTGGTGGCCACGCTGGCGGTCGAACCGCTGACGCCACGGGAGCGGGAGATCGCCATGCTCGCCTCGCGCGGACAGAGCAGCCGTCAGATCGCCGGCCACCTGTTCGTTTCCACGCGCACCGTCGACAATCATCTGCGGAACGTCTACGGCAAACTCGGAATTGCCGGCCGACGCGAACTCGCGGCGGAGCTGGGCCGAACGGCGGGAAACCCCGGTGCGGACGACGGTCAGCCGCCGGCGGTGATTTCGTCGGCCGGTTCCATAGCCGGTTCCGCGGCAGGCTTCGTTGCCGGTCCGCCGGTCACTGCGTCCGCACCGCGTCGGCGGCGCCCATCAACAGCGCCTCCGCGGTGACGTCGTAGGCCAGCCGCCAGGCCTTTTCGAGCTCACTGTTCCACCGCTCTCCCAGCGCCTCGGCGAGCGTGCCCAACAGCGCCGTCCCGGCGATGCGATAGTGCACCGGGCGCACCCCGTACCCTTTGTGCCGCACACCGAGCGGTCGAGCGCGCCCCAGAAAGACGTCGTGCCGCCGGATCGAGAAGATGATCTGCTCGAGCTCCGTGACGAACCTGGCCCGCTGTGCCGCCAGATCGGTGCCGAACATTCCGACGAGGGTCGGGTCCGCGGCGAACAGGCGCCGGTAGAACCCCGCGGCGACGCCGTCCAGCCCGGGTGCGACGAACGTCCAGGACTCCTCGACCAGCGTGACCTGCTCGGGGGTCATGGCGGTCCCTTCACCGGCGCGGCGTCGACCCGTCCACCGTAGCGGCCTCCGACCCGGTGCGACCGAACACGGCTGGTCAGGCAGCCGTCAGACGGATCTGAGTAGTCGCTACTCAGCGGCATTCGACGGCCGGTCCACAGCATGGACGTCGACGGACCGCCGGTGAGGCAGATGAAACCGACCGGCGACACGCCGCGCGCCGGCGGTCCGCATCCAGGTATTCGTCCACCGAGGAGACCCGACATGGAACCAAATCCGACGGCTACCGCAGAGCCGCGCAGGCCGCGCAGGCCGCGCAAGGGAATTCTGGCCAGGGCGATCGTGGTGCTGGCCATACCCGCAATGCTCGCCGGGATACTCGCCGACTCCGCCTCGGCCGTTCCCGGCCTGGTCCACGTCACCGCGGTCGACACCCTCGCCGATGCCAACCGTGAACACAGGGACATTCACGCGACCGCGAACTGCCCTCCGGGCAAGCAGGTGCTCGGCGCGGGGGCAGAGGCCAAGGGCGCGCCCGGGCAGGTCCTCCTCGAGGAGATCAAACCCCTGCCCTCGGGCTTGGGTGCAACCACCAGCGCGACGCCCAGGGACGGCAGCAAGACCGCCCAGTGGTCGGTGACCGCGTACGCGATCTGCGCGGACCCGCTGCCGAACCTCCACCTGGTCGAGAATGTCAATGACAGCCACTTCGAAGACAAGTCCGTCACCGCGACGTGTCCGCCCGGGCAGAGGGTCGTCGGCGGCGGTGCCTCGATCGACATCAGCTGGTCAGTGGTGATCATCGATCAGATCACGCCGGACCCAGGCCTCACCAGTGTGACGGCGCACGCGAGCTCGGGCCCGCTGGGATATAACCTCCAGTGGCACCTCTCCGCGTACGCCCTGTGCGCCGACGCGCCCCCTGGCCTCGAGCTGCGCACGGCGGCGCCGCTCGAGGTCCCCGCCGGGTCCGCCAACGCCTCCGCCACCAACGCCGTGGGCTGCTCGCCGGGCAAGCAGGTACTCGGTTCCTTTGGCTCGATCGTCGGCGGCGACCGTCGGGTCTTGTTGACCAAGGTCGCGCCGCTGGCCAACCAGCGGGTTTCCGAGTTCGGCGCGAGCAACCTCAGAGGTTCGGCCGGGGTCGGACCTGCCTGGTCGGTCATCGCGCAGGCGGTCTGCGCCGATATCTGAACCGCGGCACCACCGACCGCGGTTGAAAGGCAGAGCTCACCGCTCAGTCGGCCGCCGCCGCCGTCGAGGTGGCGGTGGCCGGCGTGGTGACCAGCTCGAAGGTGCGCCACATGGCGGCGTAGCGGCCGCCGGCGGCGAGGAGCTCGTCGTGGGTGCCGGTCTCGGCGATCCGGCCGCGGTCGAGGACGACGATGCGGTCGGCGCCGCGGGCCGTCTGCAGGCGGTGGGCGATGAGGATCGTCGTGCGCGCCCGGGAGATTCGCTGCATCGCCGCCGCCACCCGGGCCTCCGTCGCCAGGTCGAGGTTGGACGTCGCCTCGTCGAGCAGGAGGACGGCCGGGTCGACCAGCTCGGCGCGGGCCAGGGCGATGAGCTGACGCTGTCCGGCGGACAGCGACCGGCCGCGTTCGGCCACCTCGTGCAGGTAGCCGCCGGGCAGGGCGGCGACGAAGTCGTGCGCGCCGACGGCCCGCGCCGCCGCCTCCACCTCGGCGTCCGTCGCGCCGGGACGGCCGTAGGCGATGTTGTCCCGGATGGTGCCGGTGAACAGGAACGCCTCCTGCGGCACGTAGCCGAGCTGCTGGCGGAACCCCGTCAGGTCGAAGGCACGCAGGTCCTGGCCGTCGACACGGACCGCGCCGGCGTCCGGGTCGTAGAACCGGGCCAGCAGCTTCATCACCGTCGACTTGCCGGCGCCGGTCTCCCCGACGAGCGCGACCGTCTCCCCGGCGCGCACCCGCAGGTCGACCCCGCGCAACGCCTCCGGCGGCTTCGCCGCCCGCGCCGCCGCCGCGGCCGCCATCGTCCGCGGATCCTTCCCCGCGACGGTGATCCGGGCCTCGGCCCAGCCACGGTCACTGCCGCGACCGCGGGAGGCGGCGAGCCCGGCCGCGACCGACGCCGACGCGGCGGACACCGGGCCGGTGGGGTAGGCGAACCGGACGTCGTCGAGCACCAGCTCGCCGCGCAGCCGGCCGGCGGCGAGCGGCTCGGCCGACGGCGGGGTCAGCGTCTCCAGCCGCATCAGCTCGGCGATCCGCCCGACCGACACCCTGGTCTGCTGCCAGGCGTCGAACACCTGGGACAGCTGCTGGATCGGCGAGAAGAACATGTCGATGTAGAGGAGGAACGCGATAAGCGCGCCGGCGGTCAGCTGGCCGTGCGCGATCAGCGCCGAGCCCGCGCCGAGCACGATCGCGTCCGCGACCGCCGACAGGAACTGCACGAACGGGAAGTAGGTCGCGACCACCCGCTGCGCGGCGACCCGGGAGTCCAGGTACGCCCGGCCGAGGTCGTGGAAGTGCCGGGCGGTGCGGGCCTCGTGGACGAACGCCTGCGCCTCGCGCACCCCGGAGATGCTCTCCTGGAAGTCCGCGTTGACGATCGCGATCCGTTCCCGGGACAGCTCGTACAGCTTCGCCGCCCGGCTGCGGAACGGCACGGTCGCCACCACCAGCGGGACCACCACCGTCAGCGTCAGCAGGCCGAGCTCGAGGTTTATCAGCAGCAGCGCGACGCCGACGCCGACGAAGGTCACGAACGCGACCAGTGCCGAGAGCAGGCCGTTCTCGATGAGCGACTCGAACTGGTCGACGTCGGTCGTCATCCTGGTCATGATCCGGCCGGACATCTCGCGTTCGTAGTAGTCGAGCGAGAGCCGCTGCAGCTGCGCGAAGATCCGGATCCGCAGCGAGAGCATGATGCGCTCGGCGACCCTCCCGGTCACGAACGTCTCGCCCACCTGGTTGACCCAGTCGACGAGCGTCAGCGCCAGGAACACCAGGGACGCCACCCACACCACCGCGGTCGTCCCGTCGGTGACGCCCCGGTCGATGCCGGTCTTCACCAGCGTCGGGCCGGCCAGCCCCACGGCCGCGTCGATGACGACCAGCAGCAGGCCGAAGGACAGCGGCCGGCGGAAGCGGCGCAGGAGCCCCGGCAGGCTGAACCGCGGCTCGGGCCGGCTCTCGACGGCAAGGTCGATGTCCGCCTTGTCGCGGACCGGCGGTAGCGCGGCGACCCGCGCCAGCAGCTCAGGGGTGGGCGCCAGGTTCAGCCGCCAGGTGCCACCGCCGACCCCGCCGCCACGCGCGGCCCCACCGCCGAGCCCAGCGCCGAGGGTGGCCACGCCCACTCCCTGAGCCTGGCCGCCACCGGCGCGTTCCGCCGCCTGCCTCGCCCTGGCCGCGTCCCACGCCTCGGCCGTCGTGGCGGGCTGCCCGCCCGCCGCTTCGGCGATCTCGGCGAAGGCCTCGGCGCTGTCGCCGAGCTGGGCGGCGAGCGCCGGGTCAAGACCGGAGAGCAACGCGCGGTAGGTGGCGCTGCGCTCCGTCAGCTCCTCGTGGGTGCCCGACTCGACGACCCGGCCCTCGTCCAGGACGACGATCCGATCCGCCAGGTGCAGCGTGGACATCCGGTGGGCGACCAGCAGCGTCGTCCGGCCGGCCAGGACGTCGCGCAGCGCGTCGTGGATCGCCTCCTCGGTGCGGGCGTCGACGGCGCTGGTCGCGTCGTCGAGGACGAGGACGCGCGGGTCGGCGAGGATCGCGCGGGCGAGCGCGACCCGCTGGCGCTGCCCCCCGGACAGCGAAAGCCCGCGCTCGCCGACGACGGTGTCGTAGCCGAGCGGAAGGCCGACAATGAACTCGTGCGCGCCGGCGGCCCGCGCCGCCTCCTCGATCTCCTCCTGGGAGACCTCCATCCCGGCGTCGAGGCCGGCCCGGCCGTAGGCGATGTTGGCGCGGACGGTGTCGGAGAACAGGAAGCTCTCCTCGAAGGCGAACCCGACCTGGCGGCGCAGGGACGCGAGCCGCACGTCGCGCAGGTCGTGGCCGTCGATGGTCACCCGCCCGGAGCTCGGGTCGTGGAAGCGGCCGAGCAGGGCCGCCGCCGTCGACTTGCCGCTGCCGCTCGGGCCGATGATCGCCACCCGCTCGCCGGCGGCGATGCGCAGGTCGAAGCCGCGCAGCACCGGCGCGCCGCCCGGGTAGGAGAAGTCGACGTCCTCGAAGGCGATCTCGCCGCGCAGGCCGCCGTCCGCGGACAGGTCGACGGCGCCGGGCTTGTCGGCGATCGCGGGCGGCAGGTCGAGGAGCTGGAAGATCCGCTCGCAGCCGGCGCGGGCCTGCTGGCCCATGGTGAGCACGCCGGCGAGCTGGCGGGCGGGGGCGGTGAACTGGGCGACGTAGGTGGAGAACGCGAGGAACGTGCCGATCGTGATCGAGCCGCGGACGGCCAGCCAGCCGCCCAGGGCGAGGATCGCGACCTGGGCGAGGGCCGGGACCGCCTCCAACAGCGGGCCGTACCGGGAGCGCAGCCGCACCGCGCGCATCTTCGTGCCGTAGAGCGTGCCGGTCGCGTCCGCGAGCCGGCGCAGCTCCCGCTCCTCCTGACCGAACGCCTTGACGACCCGGACGCCGTTGACATCCTCGTCGACGATCTGCGCCACGTCGCCCTCGCGCTGCTGGGCGTCCCAGCTCGCCGGGAACACCCGGACGCGCAGCCGGTAGGAGACGGCGACCAGCGCCGGCGCGACCACCAGGCCGACGACCGCCAGGCTCGGGGCCAGCACGAACATGACGACCAGCGCGGCGACCATCATCAGCAGGTTGCCGGTGAGCAGCGGCAGGAACATCAGCAGCCCCTGCACCAGCGCCGAGTCCGAGTTCGCCCTGGCCACCAGCTGGCCGGTCGGCATCCGGCTCAGGTTGTCCTGGTCCATCGTCAGCAGGTGGTCGTGCATGGCGTTGCGCAGGTCGTACTGGACCAGCAGCGCCGCCCTGCCGCCGTGGTAGCGGCGCAGGTGGGCGAAGCCGAAGCTCGCCACCGCCGCCAGCAGCAGGAGCAGCAGCCACGGCCACAGCGCCGCGTCACGCCGAATGATGACGCCGTCGACGATCTGACGCCCGATCAGCGGGACGACAGCCTGCGACGCGCTGCCGAGCAGCGAGCCGAGCAGCGCCAGCACGACCGCGCCCTTGTGCCGCAGCAGCCACCCCGCCAGCCGCCGGATCCAGCCCCGCCCACCTGGCGACTGCCCGTCCGGTACCTGCCCGTCCGGGAGCACGCCGTCCGGGGAACGGTCATCCGGAGACTGGTCATCCGGGGATGGCGCCGGGGCAGGCGGGGGCATGGTCATCGGCGTTCCTTCGCGGCTGCCCGGTTGGCGAGGTAGGCGGCGAGGTGATCGGCGAGGTAGTCGTTGACCGCCCCGTCGAGCTCGGCGAGCGCCCGCGCCATCGCGGCGGGGTCGGGGGCACGGGCGGCGATCCGGTCGAGCCGGTCGAGCATGGCCCCCTCGGCCAGGTCGAGCGCGGCCCGGCCCTGGTCGGTCAGCCGCAGGGCGGCGGCGCGCTGGTCGTCATCGACCGTCCCGCGGGTGAGCAGGCCGCGCTGGCGCAGCGACTCGACGGTCGCGCTGATGGCCGGCTTGCCGAGCGCGAGCCGGGTGGCGATCCGCGACGCCCGCTCGTCGCCCGCGGCGACGGCGGCCAGGACCCGGTACTGCGCCAGGCTCAGCTCGTCCGACGCCCGCTCGAGCACCCTGGCCACGCTCACGAGCGCGCGGATGGCCTCGACAGGTACCCGAACGTCGGCGCGCCGGACATCGGCCGGCTCGACGGCAGCGTCCGGCGCCGCGGCGTCGGTGGGCGTCTCCATGCGCCCGACGCTATCAAATTAGTTCGACTAACGAACCACCTTCACCCGGGCGACCTCCTCGGAGCTCCACCACGAAGAGTGCTCCGTCGCACACGGCTGAGCGGGCCCTGAAGGCCCGAACATCGCCCGCCGAGGTGACCGGCTGGGCCCGCCCCAGCGCCGCAACCCGCCCCAAGCCAAACTGTGGCCGATCGTCGACCTCCGGGACACCACGATCGACCACAGATCACCATCCGCCGCCGGATCGTGGCCGATGGTCGACTGCCCGGACACCGTCATCGACCACAGTTCGGAAACCGACGGCGGGCTCCCGGACCACACCGGGTCGGGCCCGGTGGACGCGCCGCGGGGGGCCGTGGGGACGGCGAACGGCGGGCGGTTCAGGGAACCGCCCGCCGTTCGCCAGCCGTTCGGCCAAACCCGCCTGGCGACCGTGGCGGCGGTCACCAGACGGGAGATCAGTCCTGGCCGCCGAGCTTGTCGACGAGGTCCTGCGCCTTGTCGACGGCCGTGTCGATCTTGTCGCCGTGCTTGCCGCCGGTCTTGTCGTCGATGAAGTCCCCGGCCTTCTCCAGCCCGTCGTCGATCTGGTCTCCGTGCTTGTCGGCGACGTCCTCGGCCTTCTCCTTGAGGTCGCCGGCCTTGCCCGCCAGATCCTTGAGGTTGTCGAACATCCGTGGACCTCTCTGCTGTCGTCGCCGCGGTCATCGTTGCCCCGCCGGGGATCCCGATCCTACGAACAGCCGGGCGGCGCGCCGGGTGCCGGCTCGTCGGTAGGCACGTTGGTGCCCGCCGACCAGGCCCGATCGGGACCGGCCGAAGGAGCGGCGCGGGGTGTCAGCCGCCGAGGAGGCCGGCCAGGGCACGGCCCGCGGGGCCGTTGTCGGCGGTGACGCCGGACAGGAGCTCGGTGCGGTAGACCAGCTGGGGCGCGGTGACCGGGACAGCCGCGAGGCCCGGGTGACCGGAGACGGCCCAGGCCGGCAGGAGCGCGAGGCCGGCGCCGGCCGCGACCAGCGCGGCCAGGCCGGCCAGGTCGGTGCCGGTGTAACGAGCGCAGTGCAGCAGGCCCTCGGCGCCGGCGGCGCGGCGCACGTCGGCGGCCGGCGCGGCCGCCGCGGGGGCGTCCAGCCAGCGGGCGTCGGCCAGGTCCGCCAGGCGCAGGCCGGGTCGGCTCGCGAGCGGATGGTCGGCGGGCAGGACGACGCTGACCGGGTCTGTACCGGTCAGCGCCGCCCGCAGCGGGCCGACGTCGGGCAGCCGCAGCGGGTCGCCGGGGACGGCGAGGCCTACCGCGAGGCCGAGCTCGCAGGTCCCGCGGGCGACCTCGGTCGCGACGCCGTCGCGGTCGGCGACCGAGATCGTGACGTCGAGGCGCGGCATCGTCGCGGTGATCTCACCGAACGCGGCCGCGAGTCGCGGCATGGCCAGCGGGCAGGCCACGAGCCGCAGATGGTCCGGTGGCCCGCCCGCGGCCCGCAGGACGTCCGCGCGGGCGGCGGACGCCCGCAGCAGCAGCGGCTCGGCGTGCTCGAGCAGGCGCGCGCCCGCGGCGGTCGGGGCCACGGGCCGGCGAGTCAGCAGCGGCACGCCCCCGAGCGACGCCTCGAGTGTGGATATCTGCTGGGAGATCGCGCTCTGCGTGTAGCCGAGCTCGCGCGCCGCCGCGGAGAACGAGCCGGCGCGGGCCACCGCGGTGAACGTCCGCAGCAGTGTCAGGTCCATGCCGTCCATCCACACCCGCCCGTCCGCGCCAGCCAACTACGCCAGTCGGCTACGCCCTACGCCCTACGCCGTCAGTATCAGGATTCCTTATCCAGATACCAACAATTATCGTTGGACCTGAATCAGGCGGCTGGCCACGATCGGTACATGACCTCAGCCGCCCCGCCCCTCGCCTCGGCCGTCGCCTCGGGCGTCGCCTCGGGCGTCATCGCCGCCTCGGCCCGCGTCGCCCTCGTCGGCGACCGCTCCGCCGACGTCGCCGCGCACGGCCGCATCCCGACGATCATCCGCCAGCTGCGTGCCCGCGACGGGCTCGCACTCGACGCCTACTGGGTTCCCACCACCGACGCGTGCCTGCCCGGCACCCTCGACGGTTTCGACGCGATCTGGCTGGTGCCGGGCAGCCCGTACGCGAGCGAACAGGGCGCCGTCGAGGCGGTCCGGGTCGCCCGCGAGGGGCGTGTGCCGTTCCTCGGCACCTGCGGCGGCTTCCAGCACACGGTGCTGGAGTTCGCCCGCAACGTCTGCGGCCTCGGCCAGGTCGCCCACGCCGAGGTGACGCCGAACGCCACCGACCTGGTCATCGTGCCGTTGACCTGCTCGCTGCGCGGCCACGAGGGCAGCGTCCGGATCGAGCGCGGTTCGCTGGCCGAATGGGTGCTCGGCGTGGAGCGCAGCATGGAGCGCTACTACTGCTCCTACGGCGTCGCGGACGAGTACCTCGACCGGCTGCGCGCCGGCGGCCTGCGCTTCACCGGCGTCGACGACGACGGCCAGGTGCGCGTCCTGGAGCTCGCCGACCACCCGTTCTTCCTCGCGACCCTGTTCCAGCCGGAGCTGGCCGCCGACACCTCCCGCGTCCACCCGGTGATCCGCGCCTTCGCCACCGCGGCCGTGTCGCGGGCCGCGGCGCGGCAGGCCAGCCGGCGCGCCGAGATCCCCACGATGATCCCCACGATCAGCGGCTGACCCACCCGTGCCGACGCGGCGCGGTCACTCCGGCGGCTCGCCTCGAAGGGCGGCGAAAGTGAGCACGTGTTGCTGATCAACGAACATGTCGCGGCGCTGAGTCATGAAGGCGAGCGGATGGCCGCCACTGCGACGGCCGCCGGGCTCGACGCCGAGGTGCCGTCGGCACCCGGCTGGCGGGTGCGTGACCTGGTGACCCACACCGGCCGCGTGCACCGCTGGGCGGCGTCCTACGTGCGCACCGGCAACCCGTCACCCGTCGACATCGAGGGTGACGGGTTGCCGGCGGTGCCGGACGACGCCCTGCTGGGCTGGTTCCGCCACGGCCACGCGGCGCTCGTGGACGCTCTCGACGGCGCCGACCCCGGCGTGTCCTGCTGGACGCTGTGGTCGGGCGCGCCGTCACCGCTGGCTTTCTGGGCGCGCCGACAGGCCCATGAGACGGCCGTGCACCGGGTCGACGCCGAGCTGGCGCTCGCGGCTTCCCGGCGGGCAGGCGCAGCGGGCGCCGAGGGCACCGCGCCGGTGGGTCGGCCGCCGTCGGTGCGGCCGGGCTTCGGGGCGGACGGGATCGACGAGCTGCTGACCGGGTTCTACGCGCGGCGGCACCGGGGACTGGTCTCGCCCGAGCCCGTCGCGCTGGTGGTGCGCTGCGCCGACACCGAAGCCGGTTGGACGATCCGGATCGGGCCCGACGCGCGCGAGGTGAGCCGACAGACCGTCGCCACCACCACCATCGCCACCGACGCCGACGCCGACGCCGACGCCGACTGCACGATCCGCGGCACCGCCTCCGACCTCTACCTGTTCCTGTGGAACCGCCGGGACGCCGGCGGGATCGAGGTCGTCGGCGACGACTCCGTTCTCGCCCTCTGGCGTGACCGCGCCCGGATCACCTGAGCGGGCCGGTAGCGGCGCTCGTCCCGATGCCGGCCACGACGCCGTCGGCGGCGACGGGCGCCGGCCCCACCAGCACGCCTGAGACGGCGGGCGCGGCTGCCCGGTGCCCCACCTCAGCCGCCGCGCAGCGAGGAGCGGCCGGCGCGCCAGGCGGCGAGGATCGCCGACGAACACCGGCCCTCCACGGCCATGACGGCCCGCGCGCCGAACAGGATGTCGTCGGCGAGGGCCGGCTCGGCGAGGGCCAGGCCCCCGGCCAGCTGATCGGCGGCCACGTTCTGGTGGTGGGCGTCGGCGACGACGTGCACCTCGAAGAAGTGCCGGGCGCCCGCGCCAAGGCCGTGGCGGCGTAGCGCGGCGGCATAGGCGCCCATCGGCTCCACCGAGGTCATCTCGAAGACGGCGAGGTGGCCGACGAGCGCCCCACGCAGACGGCGGTGCAGGCCGAGGAACGTCGGGAGGTTCACCGTCGCGAGCGTCGCGCCCGGAACCTGGTCGAGGTAGCGGCCATAGCCGGGGTCGAGGCCGAGCGCCAGCATCGTCAGGCCGAAGAGGTTCTGGTGGGCGTCGCGCGCCCGGCCGCTGCCGTACTCGTCGGCCTGGATCTCCATCAGCGCGGCCTTGGCCGGGCCGGACAGCCGGGGGATCGCCCAGGAGTGCGGGTCGGCCTCCTTGAGCTGCAGCAGCGAGCGGTGGACGGCGAACTCGCGGAACTGCGTCAGCGAGCCCTCCTCGGCGAGGTAGGCCGACAGCGACGGGCCCGTCGAGCAGCCGATGATCTCCCGGAGGGCCGCGGGGACCTCCGGGGCGAGGGCGTCAGCCGGCCCGGTCCTGTCAGGCACAGCCGGGCCCGCCCCATCGCGGCCGTCCCGTGCCTCGCCCGCGGGGGTCGCGTCGGCCGTGGGAGCATCGACCCCGGCGGCCAGCTTCCGCAGCCGCGCCTCCAGGTCGTCCTCCAGTTCCGCCCGCAGCGCGAGCAGCATCGGCTCCCACTCCCAGCGGTCGTCGACCCCGGCGAAGCCCCGGTAGTGCAGCTCGTACAGGCAGTAGAGCGCGAGGGCGCCGTCCTCGCCGAACAGCGGGTCGTCGTCGGGAACCGGCCATCCGGACAGCGGCCGCGCGGGGCCGGCCAGTTGGCGCAGCAGGTACTCGCTCAGCGTCCCGCGGGCGGGCGGCAGGGCGCTCGGTGCCAGTTCCCGTGGCCCGAGCACGGTGCCGTACCGGGCCGCCGGCACCGCCGTCTGCCTGCCGGTGGCCGGTCCGGCGGCCGTCGACAGCTCAACGGCCATGGCCGTGAATCCCCGTGTACACGGGGCGGGAGATGCCCGGCGGGCGACGGCTCAACCCCCATATCGGATGTGCGTGACGCGCGGAGGGACGCCTGACACGCGGAGGAACCGTTGGTGAGGCGCGGCCGCGCGCCCGCGTCCCGGCGGCGGGATGGGTGGGCACGTGGGCGGGTATCTGGCGGGTCGACTCCGCGGCACCCCGGGTGCTGTGCGTCATTCCGCCGCAGAAGGTCAGGAGCCAGATATGCCGTTCTTTGATCCGATCGAGTCGGGGTTCTACGCGTCGTGCCTGGAGAACCTGTTGGCGGACACCAGGCTCGGGCCAATCCTGGCGGACGGCTTGGTGGAGCTGGGCGCGGGCACCGGCATCCCGATGGTCGAGGCGCTGCGGCGTCAGGAGTCGACGGTGCCGGTGCGCGGCTTCGAGCAGGACGTGCGCTCCAGCCGCGTGGCGGCGCGCATCGTCGAGAAGGCGGGGCTGGCTAATTACCAGATCATCCAGGGGGACTTCTTCGCCGGCGCCCGTGAGGGGAACGAGCGGTGCGCGGTCGGCAACCCGCCCTACCTGCCGGCTCCCGGCGACGCGCCAGAGCTGTGGGGCGGCGACACCGGCGCCGAGATCTCCCGGCGGGTCCTGTCCGAGGGCTTCGAGACGGTCCTGCTGCTCATCTCCTCCATCTCCGACCCGGTCGGCCTGCTCGACCACGCCCGGGCGGCCGGCTACCGCGTCTCGGACTGGATGGCCAGACCGATCGCCTTCGGCGCGTACACCCACGACAAACGGGTAAGCCGCCGCGTCGGCGAGCTTGCCCGCGGCGGGCACGCCTTCTTCACCCCCGACACCTACGTGATCGCCGGTGTCACCTGGGTGGCCAGCCGCTCGGGTCCCGACGACGTCGAGGCGCTCACCCGGGTCCTGACGGCCGGCCGTGCCGCCGCGATCGGCGAGCCAGCCGGCGACGACGGCGAGCCGGACCGGCCGCGGCCCGGCTACGCGGCGCACCCGGCGTCGCCCTATGACGCGCGTCGTGTTTGCTCGGAGGCCGGGACGGAAGGTTGAGGACCGCGAGTCGGAACGGCACTCGTCGACGCCGTGCCCGCCTCGTCCGCATTGCCTGCTGCTTGCCCTCGTCCCCACGACCGCCGCCGCGGCTCGGCCCTGCCGGCGAGGTGTCGGCTGAAAGACTCCTCGCACCGCAATCGTCAGCCGTTCGCCAGCCTTGCCGGAGTTAGCAGGGCTCCCCAGCGGCCGAACGCGGAGACATCATGGGCACCTTCCCCGTCGATGCGGCGAACTCCAGTTCGCCTGGCGAGGTCCGGATTCACCGAAAGAAGCAGGACCTCGTCGCCACCGCTCAGGCGATCACGATCGGTGAGCAGTATTTCGACCTGTCGACGGTCGACCGCGTGATCTATCGGGCCGCCGCCCGGATAAACCAGGCCAGCTACCGGATCGGCCTGGCCCACGGCGACGTGACAGCCATCTTCACGTTCGACGCCTACAAGCGGGGCACGGAGCTCGAGGACAGCCGACGCCTGTTCGAGCAGGTCGTCCAGCTGCTGGAGGCCACGGCGTGCCCGGCCATCGCGCAGCGGGCCGCGCACGCCGTCACCGCCGGCCACCCGGTCGCCTTCGGCAGCAGCCCGGCGGCCCGGATCACCGCGGACGCCCAGGGTCTTCGGCCGCGTCAGCCGTTCGCGAAGACGGTCCCGTGGAGCCAGATCGTGGGAGCCGACCTGCGGGAAGGCCAGGCCCGGGTGTGGACCGCCACGAACGGCGTCACCGACAAGAAGCCAAAGATGTCCATCGACATGATGGGTTGGAATGCCGTCGTCCTGCCCCGGGTCGTCCGAATGCTCGGCGGACGATGACGTCGGCTCGATCGTCGGCTCGATTTCGAGCCTCTGTGCTCGCACGGAGGATGGTGCCGCGCTCGGCCGGGATGGGCATCAGGCCGGGTTGAGCCGGAAGTAGCCGTCGAACGACCAGCGCTGCGGGCTGGCCGCCACGATCTGCACGACTCGTTCCACCTCGAAGTCGACGAGACGCTGCGCCCCGGGCAGCGTCTCGGCCCGCGTGGGGCTCCAGTCGACCCGGGCGCGGCCGGTGAGGTGCAGGGTATGGCCGTGGTCCCAGTCGAGGAAGAGCAGGCCGCAGCGCGGGTCGAGGTCAAGGTTGCCGAGCGTCATGTACATCGAGTTGCCGCGGTAGTCGGGCCAGGTCAGCCGCTGGTCGGCGGCGACCGCGACGAAGCCCGGGTTGCCGCCCCGGTGCGAGATGTCCGCGCCAAGGCCGGCGGCCTGGGTCGCGACGAAGAAGGTGTCGGCCTCGGCGATCCAGCGGCGCTGGCCGGCGGTGAGCGCGGTGGTCACCGAGACGGGTCCGCGCGTCGCCTCGGCGTCGTCGCCCGCGAGATGGCGGAGCTGGATGTACTTCGGACAGTTCGCGTAGACCTGCTCGGTGTGGACGACCAGCCGACCGCCGTCACGGCGGGCCTTCCCGTTGGCCCGCATCCGTCGGCGGCTGGCTGGGTCGAGGGCGAGCAGGCCGACGTCGCGTTCGGCGGCGAAGGCGTCTTCCAGCGGATCCCCGGCTCCGGGCAGGGTCTGGACGACGATGGTCTCCTCGTCCGCCGCCGTGACGAAGCCGGCCGCGCCGGTCAGCAGGCTGGCCCAGACCGCGCCGGCCTCGTCGGCGGCTCCGAGCAGGAGCATTCGTTGCTGTCGGAGGAACTCCGCGGCCGCGGGTGGAATGGTGGCGCCGACGGCGGCCGATCCGCGCGGCTCGGGGGGCAGGCCGGCGCGTGCCTGCACCGCGCGTTCACCGGGGTGGAGCATGACCGGCTCCTTCCGTTCCTTCCGTCAGCTGTTAGAAGAAGCCGCAGGTCGGGGCGCCCTGGGTGGGCACGGGAGCGGCCTCGGCACCGGTCGGCGCGAAGATCTCCAGCCGGATGCCATCCGGGTCGGCGAAGAACACACCCCCGGAGGACGCGCCCTCGCCATGCGCGACGACACCGTCGTACAGCGGCTCGACGCCGATCTCGCGCAGCACCGCCTCCGCCCGGCGGACCGCCTCGAGGTCGGCGACCTGGAACGACAGGTGGTGCAGCCCGGGCAGCGCCGTGGGGAACGCGCCGGCGCTCTGTTCCCAGAGCGTGAGGACAGGCGCGCCGTCCTGACCGAGGAAGGCGAACCTCCGGTCTCCGTCAGCCTGCCCACCCATCTTGTCGAGTCCGAGAACCCGCTGGTAGAAGGCGGTAGAGCGGGCCAGGTCGGTCACGTTCAGACCGACATGACCGGTGCGCGGCCCAGGGTTGCCCATGTGTACCTCCGACTCGTGGATCAGACGTTCTCACGGCATCACCGTTCTCCTACCGTTAGAAGATGGCCGATCCTTCTAACGGTGTCAACCCGGAGGTAGCGTTAGATTGATGGAACACGCCAGCCCTGAGCGCAGCGGCGCTCCGATGCTCGGCGAACCGCCGGCGATCGAGCTGGGCAACACGACCTACGCCATGCGGGGCCGCCCGAGGGACGCCCTGCGGACGGTGCCGGACCTGGCCGACTGGCTGCGCGCGATGCGCCCGCGGCTCACGGTCGCACTGACCGACGACGACCTGCGCGACGTCGGCGAGGAGGACCTGTGGACGGCCCGCGAGCTGCGCGACACCATCCGGGCGCTCGCCGGCGCGGCGACCGACGGCCGCGAGCCGGATCCGGACGCGGTGGCTGCCCTCAACCGGCTCGCCCGACGAACCCCGTCGTGGCGCGAGCTGCGCGTCGACCCGGAACCGCGGGTGGTGGTGAGCTCCACGGGGCGACCCGTCGCACTCGCGCTCACCACGCTGGCCGACGACGCGGTCGGCCTGTTCGGTGGGCCCGCCGGCGCCGACGTGCGAGCCTGCCACGGGCCTGGCTGCGTTCTCTACTTCGTCCACGGCGTGCCCCGGCGGGAGTACTGCTCGGCCGGTTGCGGCAACCGGGCCCGGGCCGCCCGCCACTACGCCAGGGTTCGCCAGGTCCCCTGACCGAAGCCGCCGGGCCGGACGTGGGCGCTTCCGTCAGCCACGGGCAGCCGGAATGAGTTCGGCGAGGACCGAGCGCATGTACTCGAGGGTCTGGTGGTCGTCGAGGTCGGGCGTGGGCAGGTGGGGCTCCGGCGCGGTCAGCCGGGGTGTGGTGCCGATGGCGTGGCGGGCGTCGGCGACCAGACCCGCCCAGTAGGGGGCGGTGCGGTCGAGGTGGCGCAGGACGCGGTCGGCGTCGGCCAGGCGGTCGGCCTGGACCATCATGTTGACGAACTCGACGGCCGTGACGCAGATCCCCTGCATGTTGCCGGTGTCGAGCAGCTCGTCGATGTGGGCGCGCAGGATGGCGAACGCCCGGGCCGTCTCGCCGCGGCGGAAGTAGGCGCGGGCCTCGACGCACCGGTTCGGTGAATGGGTGCGTTCGGGCACCTCGACGGCGATGGCCGCGGCGAGCAGCGCCTCGGCGCGTTCCTGCCGGCCCTGTAGCAGGGCGGAGTAGCCGAGCAGCACGAGCGCCATGTTCAGGAGCGTCGGCGGGCCGTCTGCCCGGTATCGCCCCGCGAGGGCGTCGACGAACGCGTCGCCGTCCTCGAACCGACCACCGAAGATCATCGATGCGCCGACGTCGAGCTCGAAGTGTTCGGCGAGGTCGTCCTCGCCGCGCGCCCGCAGCCGGGAGATCATCAACGGGGCCAGCTCCCCGAGCGCGGGAAAGTCCTGGTGGACGGATGCCTGCGCATGCCGGACCGCGACGTCGAGGAACCCGTCGACGACGGCCTTGTCGACGTCGGGGACGAGAGCCCAGGCGGTGGCGAGGGCGATGGCGGAGCCGCCGCCGGACGCGGCGCCGGTGCCCGCGGGGCCGTGGCGGGTGACAAGCCGCTCGAACGCCGCCGGGTCCTGGGCGAGCTTGTGGCGCTGGCCCGCCCAGGTCAGCCCGAACGCGACGAGGTCGGCCTCGCCCGGCGCGGCCATGGCGAGCAGGCGTTCGACCCAGTCCCCCAGCTCGGCGCGGTTGCGCCGCGGGATCTCGGTGACGAGAGGGCGGACCAGTGCATGCGCGAGGTGACGGTCCGCGCGGCCGCTGGCCCAGTCGAACGCCGCGCGCAGGTTCGGCCAGAGGTCGTCCAACTGGGCGGTGCCCGCGGCCTCACCGCGACCGGTCAGCAACCGGTGGATGCCGCCCACCCGTTCGGTGCACCAGGCCGCGTGGCGCGCGGCCATCAGGTCGGTCTCACCGGCCTCGGCCAGCTTCTCGGCCGCGAACTGGCGGATTGGCTCGAGGAACCGGAAGCGTCGGCTGGCCACACCCGGCTCCGCCACGACCATCGAACGGGCGACCAGGCCGGCCAGCAGCTCCTCGGCCGGGGCCGGGGCCGACGTCGCGGAGTCCGACGTCGCGGGATCGGTCGTCCCGGGGCCGGCCGCGACAGCCGCGGCCGCGGCCAGGTCGAACGCGCCGACGAAGATCGCCAGGCGGCGCAGCAGCAGCCGTTCGGCCGGGGCGAGCAGGTCGTACGACCACTGGACGGTCGCCCGCATCGCGCGGTGCCGACGCGCGCTGGCGCGCCCACCGCCGCCGACCGCGACGAGCAGTCGAAGCTGGTCGTCGAGCCTGGTCAGCAGCTCGGTCGGGGTGAGCGTCGCCGTCCGGGCGGCGGCGAGCTCGATGGCGAGCGGCACCCCCTCCAGGCGCCGGCAGATCGCCGTGACCACACCGTCCTCGGCCTCCGGGCCAAAACCCGGTGAGAGCGCGGCCGCGCGTTCCCGGAACAGTTCGACGCCCGGGCCGTCGGGTTCGAGCGGGCCGACGGGGACGATCTTCTCGTGGCCGTCGCGCAGGCCGAGGCGCTCCCGGGACGTCGCGAGCACCCGCGTGCCCGGGCAGCCGTCGGCGATGGCCTGGGCGAGGGCCGCGGCGCCGTCGAGGACGTGCTCGCAGTTGTCCAGGACGACCAGGGCTCGGCGCGGGCGCAGAGCCGAGACGATGGCCTCGGTCAGCTCTCGCCCGGCCTTCTCCTTGACCCCGAGTGTCCCGGCGACGACGCGCGGCACGTCGGCCGACGAGCCGACCTCGACCAGGTCGACGAGCCAGACGCCGTCCTCGTCGCCCTCCCGGCTGGCGGCGGCGACCGCCAGTCGCGTCTTGCCGATGCCTCCCGGTCCGATCAGGGTAACGACCGGCCAGACGGACAGAGCCAGGCTGACGGCCCCGAGCTCCTGGTCACGGCCGATGAGCCGCCCGAGCCGAAGCGGGAGGTTCCCGGCCCGGCCATCCTCGGCCGCGGGGCGTGGCCCGCCGGGGGATCCGCTCGCGGCCAGCCGGTCGTCCTGGCCGAGGACCATCGCCTCGAGTTCACGCAGTCTCGGGCCGGGCTCGACGCCCAGGTGCTCGACGAGGTGGCGGCGGGCGGTCTGGTAGGCGGCGAGCGCGTCGGTCTGCCGGCCAGCGCGGTACAGCGCCGTCATCAGCAGCGCCCAGAGCCCCTCGCGGGTGGGGTGGCCGGCGGTCAGCTCGGTCAGCCGGCCGACCGACGCCACCGGGTCCGTCTCGACGCGGTCCGCGAGCTCCTGCTCTACGGCCGCGAGCCAGCGTTCCTCCAGCCCGTCGAGGACAGCGGCCAGGCCCGGGGTGACGTGCAGGCCGGCGAGCGGCGGGCCCGTCCACTCGGCGAGCGCCGCGGCGGCGTCGCCGGCGTCCGCGTGCCGCTGGAAACGGAGCGCGTCGACCGCGTCGGCCGGCAGGTCCAGGCGGTAGGCCGCGCCGACGGTCGCGATCGCCCCCGCGCCGAGCGCCTGGCGCAGCCGGGTGACGTAGGAATGCAAGGTCCGCTCGGCGGTCCGCGGGCGGTGCGCGCCCCACATCAGGTCGACGAGCCGGGACACCGGTACCGCCATGCCCGCCGACAGCGCGAGCGCGGCGAGCAGCACCTGGCACATCGGGGGCCCGACCACTACCGGCTCTCCGCTGCCGGCCACAGCGCGGACCCCACCGAAGAGCTCGATGCGCGCGCCAGGCCAACTCTCACCGGCCTGGGCCGTCACCCGCGCTCACCGCCCCTTCACGAGCGCCGCACCGTTCCGACCGTTCCGGCGCACGCCGTGCTCACCGAGTCCGCCGCCCGCCAACAAGCCGGCTCTTCAACCGTAGCTCAACAGATCTTCGACGACGGCTCGACGCCGATGAGGGATCGTCACAGGCGGGAACGGCCAGCCAAGTTCAGGAGGCGGACACATGAAGGCGATCGTCCAGGAGCGGTTCGGCGCGCCCGAGGTCCTACGGCTCGCCGACGTCGACATACCGCGGGTCGGCCCCGACGACGTGCTGGTACGGGTTCGCGCCGCGGCGCTCAACCCCTACGACTGGCACATGCTGCGGGGCGACCCGTACATCGCGCGCCTGATGGGCGGCGTGGGCCTGCGACGGCCGAAGTCCCGGGTGCCCGGGATCGACGCGGCCGGCGTCGTCGAACTGGTGGGAACGAACGTGCGTGGTGTAGGGCCCGGCGACGAGGTGTTCGGCCTGTGCGCCGGCGCGCTCGCCGAGTACGCGCTGGCCGCGCCGCGCGAGGCGCTCGTGCCGAAGCCCGCGCGCCTCACCTTCGAGGAGGCGGCGGCCGTCCCGCTGGCCGCCGGGACGGCCCTGCAGGCGGTCCGCGACATCGCCCGGCTGCGGGCCGGGCAGCGCCTGCTCGTGAACGGCGCCGCGGGTGGCATCGGCACGTTCGCGATCCAGATCGCGACCGCGCTCGGCGTCGAGGTCACCGGCGTGTGTAGCGCCCGCAACGCCGAACTGGTGCGCTCCCTGGGCGCCGTGCGTGCCATCGACTACACCGCCGAGGACTTCCTCGACCGGGCCGAACGGTACGACGCGATCCTCGACAACGTCGGCAACCGGCCGCTACGCCACCTGCGGCGCGCGTTGACGTCGACGGGAACCCTTGTCGTCAACGGTGGTGGGGAACCCGGCAAGGTGTTCGGCGCCGTCACGAACTTCCCCTGCGGGTTCGCGCTCAACACCGTCGTGCGCCAGCGGATCCGGCCGTTCATCTGGAAACCTCGACGAGCCGACCTGGAGGCCCTCGCCGAGCTCATCGAGGCCGGGAAACTCGCCCCGGTCATCGACCGGGCCTACTCACTCCCCGACGCCGCGGAAGCCCTGCGCCACGTCGAAGGCGGCCACACCCGCGGCAAGGTGGTCGTCACCATCGCCTGACCGGCCGACCTCGCCAAGACGGTCACCACAGTAGCCCGACAGCCAAGAACCCGGCTCCCCGAATCTGGGCCTTCTGCCATGGAGCCACCGGCGGCCACCCGCCAGCCGCCAGCCGCCGAGAATGGTGAAACGGCCGGTCACCGACGATGGCTCATCGTCGCGACGCTGGCTGATTCGGCGGCTCACCACGCCAGATAGCCCCGAGCCCCGCCGCCGCGACCCACCCGTCACAATCATGGGTGCTGAGTGTCTTCAGCTGTCCTAGGTAACGGGTGAGCGCCTAGGACGTCGGGGGGAGCTAGTCGGTGGGCGGCTTGTCACCTGGGGAGATCGCGGCGCTGGCGCGGGCCTACACGCGTCCGGGGCCCGCGCGCAAACTACTGATCGCGGCAGGGCTCGACCCGGGCCGACATCCGTCGTGGGAAACGTCGGATGCGCTCGGTTTCTGGGCCGAAGTTTCGATGTTGATCGGCAACGGCGTGGCCCTCGATCTCCGGGAGAGGCTGCTCGCCGCCGCTGCCCACGAGTATCCAGCCAACAAGGTCTTCGGGCCGACCGCCGACCCCGGCCAGGAACAAGCGGACGACTTCGTCGACGTGCAGACACACCACACTCCCGGCAGCGTCAATACAGTCGACAGAGCGCCGTCCGACACCGCCGAGTCCCCAGACGAAACCGAACCGAATCCGACCTCCTCTCGGCACAGAAAGAGGGTCGGCTGGCGACTCCACGTCATATGGGTTCTAATACTCTCGATCGCTGGCGCTGCTGGCGCCACCTATTTTGCGGCGGAACACGAGGTCGCCACCTGGTTCATGGCGGGCAACGCACGGAAGGAGCTGGTGACTCGACTTTCAGGTAGTGGCGTCGACCTGGTGGAGTGCGGCCCCAGAAAGGATGTCGAAAAACAGTTTGGCCTACCCGTCGCCATTGGCTGCAACCCATCGGAGATGGAGCTCGTGATCGCCACCGTTTCAACGCGAGACCAGTCCGCAGCATTCATGCACTGGCATGCCTCGAATGTCAGCTCATACGGTGACTGCGGAACGGCCCGAGACGCCGTTCTCACGCTGAGCGACGAACGATTGAAGATCATCGGCGTCATGGTCTGCAGCGCTCTGAGCGGCAAGCGCTACCGCGTCTCATGGACGTTGTGCGGGTCGGGCCTCGTGGCGATGCTCGACGGAGCCGATCCCGGCAACCTGTTCTCCTGGGCCTACCACCACGTCGACCTACGACGGTATGGCGCCCTTCGCCGGGGCGAACTGCGTGCTTTCACAAATAGCCGTGATCCAGCCGCTACGGACCGAATTTTCGACTTCAGCGGATGCTCTGACGCGCCTCTTCTCGACGGAGACGACCTGAAAGAAAGGTTGACCTGGCCCGCGGGCGACTCGCAGCCGTCCCTGCCAGCCACAGCCGGCTGAGTCGCGTGAAGTGGCTCCAACGGTCCATCTCCGCGTCCAATCCAAGTCTGCGTCACGCGCTCGCGGAGTAGGCTCCAGAGCCGTCTATCAGGATGCGTCCGGCTGGACACGGCCAGGTTCGGCACACATCGAGTGTCGGGGGTGCTACAGGACGTCGATGCCTGCCGCCCGTACGAGGGGTCACCCAATGCCCATGGCGACCATTCCAGGACCAGGGGACCGGCCCACGCGCGCCGCCAAGGAAACGCCACTTGACGGGCGGCGCGCCGCGTCGGCGCTCACGGCGCTGGTGGCCGCCATGGTCCTGGTGGCCTGCGGTGCGGACACGCGTCCGGCGACGCCGCCACCGGCCACGTCGCCCAGCCGTGCCACACCTGCGGTGCGTCCAGCTGCCGCGGCGGCGCCAGACCTGGCCGCGATCATGTCCGTCAGCGCCGTCAACGACACCGGGGCCATGGTGATCGGCCGCGCAGGCCGGGCCGGTGCCGAGTTCTACTACCTGGCCCACGGCGCCCAGCCGGTCCCGCTGACGCACGACGGCGCGCCGATCGAGCCGAGCCTGCTGAACAACGCCGGGCAGGTCGTCGGGACCGTGACGGATCCGGCCGGAAACCAGCCCCCGCGCCTGGTGCGCTGGCAGGACGGGCACAGTACGGTCCTGCCGGTACACGGCGACCAGATCATCCCCGAGGATCTCAACGACCACGGCCAGGTCACCGCCGTCACCGTCACCGCGGCCCGCGAGCCCGGCACCGCCCAGGGCCGCGACGCCACGACGACCCCCCGGGCCTTCCTGACCGACGGGACCATGACCGTCGATCTCGGCGTGGATCCCGACGTCAACGAGCACAACCTCTACCTGAACGAGGCCGGGCAGGTCGCGGGGCTGACATTCGAGGGCTCCGGGACGAGCCCGCGTGGCTTTCTGTGGGACCGGGGCAGGCTGACGACGTTCGACACCGGCCCGACGACGCATCCGGTCGTCATGGGAGTCAACGACGCCGGCCAGGTCGCCGGACTGGTGCTGGACGACCAGGATTCCCCGTCCGGGGCCCATCCCATCTTCCGACCGGCGTTCCGCTGGCGGTCCGGCGTCCTCACCACACTCGACACCGGCGGTGGCGGCGCCGGACCGGTAAGGATCAATCGGTCCGGCCAGGTCACCGGGGTGGTCGCGGACACGTCGGGCGCTTCTCGCGACGTCGTCATATGGTCCTCGGCGCCGGATGCCAGGCCTAACCGGCTCGGAATCGCCGACGCCGACTATGTCGTCGCCATCAATGACCATGGCGACGTGCTCGTGTCCGCCCTCACAGGGCCGACAGCCTCGCCCGGCGGCCGCCTCTGGCACGACGGCCAGCTCATCACACTCGGAACGCTCGGCGGCACCGCGGCCGACCCGAAGGGGTTGTCCGCCCACGGATTGGTCGCCGGCGTGTCGACGTCCGCCGACGGCACCTGGCATGCCGCCATCTGGCCGCCCAACAGCTGAACGGATCGCGCAGGCCTTACGTAAGGCCCCAGTCCAATAGCGGACAGGACGCGCCGCGGAACGCGGAGATCACGAGCGCGCCGCGGAACGCGGTCAGGCGCTGAGCGCCCTCCGCTCCCTGGCCGCTGGCGGGTCTGCGTCGCCGCTCCGCCCGACACCCGCCGCCCGTGGTGAGGGGGGCGGGATGTCTGGAACGGGATATGCGGCTGGCCCGTCGTCCCGCGCCCAAACAGGGTTTGGGGGAACGACGGGCCAGCCGTCTAAAAATGTTCGGCGGTGACCTACTCTCCCACCCGGCCTCCCGAGCAGTACCATCGGCGCTGGAGAACTTAGCTTCCGGGTTCGGAATGGGACCGGGCGTACCCTCTCCGCCAAAACCACCGAAACACTATCGAGTTATCGACACCTTCCCCGGACCAGATCGTAGACGGCCTGGTTCGGGGTGGTCTGCCGTTCCTCGGGAACCGCACAGTGGACGCGTAGCATCTTTGTAGGACAAGCCCTCGGCCTATTAGTACCAGTCAGCTCCACACATTGCTGTGCTTCCACATCTGGCCTATCAACCCGATCATCTCTCGGGGGCCTTACCAGGTTAACCCTGTGGGAGACCTCATCTCGAAGCGAGCTTCCCGCTTAGATGCTTTCAGCGGTTATCCCTTCCGAACGTAGCCAACCAGCCATGCCCCTGGCGGGACAACTGGCACACCAGAGGTTCGTCCGTCCCGGTCCTCTCGTACTAGGGACAGCCCTTCTCAAGACTCCTACGCGCGCGGCGGATAGGGACCGAACTGTCTCACGACGTTCTAAACCCAGCTCGCGTACCGCTTTAATGGGCGAACAGCCCAACCCTTGGGACCTACTCCAGCCCCAGGATGCGACGAGCCGACATCGAGGTGCCAAACCTTGCCGTCGATATGGACTCTTGGGCAAGATCAGCCTGTTATCCCCGGGGTACCTTTTATCCGTTGAGCGACGGCGCTTCCACAAGCCACCGCCGGATCACTAGTCCCTGCTTTCGCACCTGCTCGACCCGTCGGTCTCACAGTCAAGCTCCCTTGTGCACTTGCACTCAACACCTGATTGCCAACCAGGCTGAGGGAACCTTTGGGCGCCTCCGTTACTCTTTAGGAGGCAACCGCCCCAGTTAAACTACCCACCTGACACTGTCCCTGATCCGGATCACGGACCCAGGTTAGACATCCAGCACGACCAGAGTGGTATTTCAACAATGACTCCCCTGAAACTGGCGTCCCAGGATCACAGTCTCCCACCTATCCTACACAAGCCGGACCGAACACCAATATCAAGCTGCAGTAAAGGTCCCGGGGTCTTTCCGTCCTGCCGCGCGTAACGAGCATCTTTACTCGTAGTGCAATTTCGCCGAGTCTGTGGTCGAGACAGCAGGAAAGTCGTTACGCCATTCGTGCAGGTCGGAACTTACCCGACAAGGAATTTCGCTACCTTAGGATGGTTATAGTTACCACCGCCGTTTACTGGCGCTTAAGTTCTGAGCTTCGCCCCGAAGAGCTAACCCGTCCCCTTAACGTTCCAGCACCGGGCAGGCGTCACTCCGTATACATCGCCTTACGGCTTCGCACGGAGCTGTGTTTTTAGTAAACAGTCGCTTTCCCCTGGTCTCTGCGGCCCCCACCAGCTCAGGAAGCAAGTTCCATCACCGGTAGTGGCCCCCCTTCTCCCGAAGTTACGGGGGCATTTTGCCGAGTTCCTTGACCACAGTTCACTCGATCGCCTCGGTATTCTCTACCTGACCACCTGTGTCGGTTTCGGGTACGGGCGGCCCTGGCACTCGCTAGAGGCTTTTCTCGACAGCATGGGATCATCCACTTCGCCACAATCGGCTCGGCATCACGTCTCAGACACATGGTGTGCGGATTTACCTACACACCGCCCTACACGCTTACCCCGGGACAACCACCGCCCGGGATGGACTACCCTCCTGCGTCACCCCATCGCTTGCCTACTACCCACCAAGATCCCAGACATTCCCAACACCCGAAGGCGAAGAAAACGAAAGGTTAGTACAGCGAGATTCAGCATTGGCGCACCAGCGCCGGTACGGGAATATCAACCCGTTATCCATCGGCTACGCCTGTCGGCCTCGTCTTAGGCCCCGACTCACCCTGGGCGGACGAACCTGCCCCAGGAACCCTTGGTCATCCGGCGGACGGGATTCTCACCCGTCATTCGCTACTCATGCCTGCATTCTCACTCGCGTGGCATCCACGGCTGGGTCACCCCGCCGCTTCACACGCCACACGACGCTCCCCTACCCACCCACACACCTGAACCACCCTCTACAGGGCAGCTAAGCTAACATGTGAGTGCCGCAGCTTCGGCGGTACGCTTGAGCCCCGCTACATTATCGGCGCGGAATCACTTGACCAGTGAGCTATTACGCACTCTTTCAAGGATGGCTGCTTCTAAGCCAACCTCCTGGTTGTCTGTGCGACTCCACATCCTTTTCCACTTAGCGTACGCTTAGGGGCCTTAGCTGGCGATCTGGGCTGTTTCCCTCTCGACTACGAACCTTATCGCCCGCAGTCTCACTGCCGCGCTTCACTTACCGGCATTCGGAGTTTGGCTGAGTTCAGTAAGCTGGTAGGCCCCCTAGCCCATCCAGTGCTCTACCTCCGGCAAGAAACACGCGACGCTGCACCTAAATGCATTTCGGGGAGAACCAGCTATCACCGGGTTTGATTGGCCTTTCACCCCTACCCACAGCTCATCCCCCAGTTTTTCAACACTGGTGGGTTCGGTCCTCCACACGGTCTTACCCGCGCTTCAACCTGGCCATGGGTAGATCACCCGGCTTCGGGTCTTAGACATGCGACTCAGACGCCCTATTCGGACTCGCTTTCGCTACGGCTACCCCACACGGGTTAACCTCGCCACACACCGCAAACTCGCAGGCTCATTCTTCAAAAGGCACGCCGTCACCAGACCGAAGTCCAGCTCCGACGGATCGTAGGCACACGGTTTCAGGTACTATTTCACTCCCCTCCCGGGGTACTTTTCACCTTTCCCTCACGGTACTAGTCCGCTATCGGTCACCAGGGAGTATTTAGGCTTAGCGGGTGGTCCCGCCAGATTCACACGGAATTTCACGGGCTCCGTGCTACTTGGGAAAACTCTCGGGAGGCGCCATGTTTTCGTCTACGGGGCTGTTACCCACTATGGCCGGCCATTCGCATGCCGTTCGACTAACACAACGCTTTCTTACTCCCTGATAGTACGGCAGTACCATCTGAAAGCTCCCACAACCCCCATGCCGCAACGCCTGCCGGCTATCACACGACACAGGTTTAGCCCAGATCCGCTTTCGCTCACCACTACTCACGGAATCACGGTTGTTTTCTCTTCCTGCGGGTAATGAGATGTTTCACTTCCCCGCGTTCCCTCCACACACCCTATGAGTTCAGGTGTAGGTGACAGGACTTAGCATCCTGCCGGGTTTCCCCATTCGGAAATCCTCGGATCACAGCTCGGTTGACAGCTCCCCGAGGCATATCGCAGCCTCCCACGTCCTTCATCGGCTCCTGGTGCCAAGGCATCCACCGTGCGCCCTTACTAACTTGGCCACAAAGATGCTCGCGTCCACTGTGCAGTTCTCAAAGAACGGACGACCCCAACCCACACCCCAGACCGACACCCCCACAGGGGCCGATGTCTAGAAGGACTGGTCCGTACCGCAGCCAACCCCCGACCCTCCCCAAAAGGGAGACCCGGGGGTCGATGGCCACCGAAGAAACGATTTCCGCTCCCTCAGGACCCAACAGCGCGCCACACGAAACCATCCCCGACCAGCCAGCCCGTTCCACCCCCACCCCGAAGAGCAGAGAGTACTAGCCACCGAACCAGCCGAAAAACAGCCTCTGAAGTCAGCATTCCACGCCACTGAGCAAACCAGCCCGGCATGCACAGCCGGGAACCGGCCCCACGGACAACTCCGTGAGAAGCTCCTTAGAAAGGAGGTGATCCAGCCGCACCTTCCGGTACGGCTACCTTGTTACGACTTCGTCCTAATCGCCGGTCCCACCTTCGACGGCTCCCTCCACAAGGGTTAGGCCACCGGCTTCGGGTGTTACCGACTTTCATGACGTGACGGGCGGTGTGTACAAGGCCCGGGAACGTATTCACCGCAGCAATGCTGATCTGCGATTACTAGCGACTCCGACTTCACGGGGTCGAGTTGCAGACCCCGATCCGAACTGAGACCGGCTTTTTGGGATTCGCTCCACCTCGCGGTATCGCAGCCCATTGTACCGGCCATTGTAGCATGTGTGCAGCCCAGGACGTAAGGGGCATGATGACTTGACGTCATCCCCACCTTCCTCCGAGTTGACCCCGGCAGTCTCCTATGAGTCCCCGCCATAACGCGCTGGCAACATAGGACAAGGGTTGCGCTCGTTGCGGGACTTAACCCAACATCTCACGACACGAGCTGACGACAGCCATGCACCACCTGTACGGGACCCCTAAGGACCCACCATCTCTGATGGATTTCCCCGCATGTCAAGCCCTGGTAAGGTTCTTCGCGTTGCATCGAATTAAGCCACATGCTCCGCCGCTTGTGCGGGCCCCCGTCAATTCCTTTGAGTTTTAGCCTTGCGGCCGTACTCCCCAGGCGGGGCGCTTAATGCGTTAGCTGCGGCACGGAGGCCGTGGAAGGTCCCCCACACCTAGCGCCCAACGTTTACGGCGTGGACTACCAGGGTATCTAATCCTGTTCGCTCCCCACGCTTTCGCTCCTTAGCGTCAGTTCCGGCCCAGAGACCCGCCTTCGCCACCGGTGTTCCTCCTGATATCTGCGCATTTCACCGCTACACCAGGAATTCCAGTCTCCCCTACCGGACTCTAGCCTGCCCGTATCGACTGCAGGCCCGGGGTTGAGCCCCGGGTTTTCACAGCCGACGCGACAGGCCGCCTACGAGCTCTTTACGCCCAATAATTCCGGACAACGCTTGCACCCTACGTATTACCGCGGCTGCTGGCACGTAGTTGGCCGGTGCTTCTTCTGCAGGTACCGTCACTTGCGCTTCGTCCCTGCTGAAAGAGGTTTACAACCCGAAGGCCGTCATCCCTCACGCGGCGTCGCTGCGTCAGGCTTTCGCCCATTGCGCAATATTCCCCACTGCTGCCTCCCGTAGGAGTCTGGGCCGTGTCTCAGTCCCAGTGTGGCCGATCGCCCTCTCAGGCCGGCTACCCGTCGTCGCCTTGGTAGGCCATTACCCCACCAACAAGCTGATAGGCCGCGGGCCCATCCCAAGCCAATAAATCTTTCCACACCACCAGATGCCCGAAGGTGTGAATATCCGGCATTAGCCCCGGTTTCCCGGAGTTATTCCAGAGCCTGGGGCAGGTTGCCCACGTGTTACTCACCCGTTCGCCGCTGACCCGAAGGTCCGCTCGACTTGCATGTGTTAAGCACGCCGCCAGCGTTCGTCCTGAGCCAGGATCAAACTCTCCATCGATGCTTTAAACTCCCTCGATGGGAGAAACCCCGGCAAAATATGGACACAGATCCGTAGATCGTCCATCAAATGCCAAAGGAACCTTACAAACCCCCACAGACAACACCACCAACCCGGCATCAAACCAGACCAGCAGCGCCACCCGCGGAACGGGGTATTTATGGCACTGACTTCTATGGCACGCTGTTGAGTTCTCAAGGAGCGGACACGCCCGCTTCCATCGCTCTCGCGACTTTCACGGGGTTACCGGCTTCACCGGGTTCCGCTTGAACCGCTCATCCGCCGATTTTTCCGGCTGACTTGCTGTTCGGTGTTGTTACCGTACCGTTTCCGGCGAGAGCCTGTCAAATTGCCTCGGTGTGAGGAACTTGCGTTCTCTCGCCTGGCCCAGTGGGCCTCTTCGGCGGAAGCGGACGATGCCTTCGAGGCACCTAGTCCGAACTTTCCGCTTTTGAGGCTAACCAGCCTTGTTGCTTGGTGTCAAATCGCTCCGACTTGCGTCGGCGACCGCCACGTCCCACTACCCGCGGAGAAACCGTCACTCCACGCGGGGTGGGGACGCCGGTGTCTCCAAGTACTGAAGTTCGCCCATTGAGCGCGTAACCCGCCTGAGGCGAGTCGCGTTACCGGGCTGGTTCAGAACCTTACTCCCTGAGCAGGGCCCGACCGGCGGGGGGTGTCACCACCCTGGTGCGGTGCGGATCCGTACTCCACCAGCGCGAGGCGCCGGTTCGGAGCAGCAGAAGGCTAACAGTACACACGATCGACTCGGATGTCGAGGGCATGACTGTGACGGTGGACACATGTCGATGTCGACTCTGCTAGGCCTACCCGGGCTGGAGCTCGCTAAACCTCGGTCTTCCGGGCCGGCGCCGACGGAGCCGGCCACGCGCCGGACCCGGGGCTCGGCCCGGGGCCCGGCCCGAGGCCCGGCCCGCGCACCGGGCCTGCCGGGACGTGGGACCGCGAGCGGCCGCGAGAGTCATGCTGCTTGGAATATGAGCCCCTCATCGGCATGGCCTCCCAGGCATCGACCTGATGGGCCGGGCGGCCCGCGCCGGACAAAGCTGGGCGGGCTGCGTTGGACCGAGCTGGCCGACCCTCGTCCGATCCTGCTCCTGCCCCTCGGCAGCACCGAGCAGCACGGCCCGCACCTGCCGCTGGACACCGACACCAGGGTCGCCACGGCGATCGCGTCCGCGGTGGCGGTCCGACTGCGGGGCCTGCTCGTCGCCCCTGCCCTCGGCTACGGCGCGAGCGGTGAGCACGCCGGTTTCCCCGGCACCCTCTCGCTGGGCACGGCCGCCCTCGAGCTGGCGCTCGTCGAGCTGGTGCGGTCGGCCGACGAGACCGCGGCCGGCGTCGTCCTCGTCAACGGGCACGGCGGCAACGCGGCCGCGATCCACAACGCGACCCGGTTGCTCGCGGCCGAAGGACGGCGGGTGCTCGCCTGGGCACCGCGGACGGCGGTGGCGACCGCCGCCGGCGTCCCCGGTGTGGCTCGGGACCTGCATGCCGGACGGATCGAGACGTCGCTGCTGCTGCACCTCGCGCCCGAGCTGGTCCGGCTCGACGCGGCGGCCCGAGGCCCCAGCCCGGCGGTGGCCGACCTCGTCCGCCATGGCGTCCTGCCGCTCAGCCCGTCCGGCGTGCTCGGCGACCCGGCCGGCGCGAGCGCCGCCGAGGGCGCCGCGCTGCTGGACGCGTTCGTGACCGATGCCGTCGCGGCGATCCGAGCCTGGCCTGGATACGCCGACCAGCCCGGCGTCGGCCAGGCGGATCCCACCGGGTCGCGGTAGCCGGGCCCCGGCCAGATACCCCGTGGTAGAAGCAACAAATGCATTGCGGCATCTGCGTGCCGAACATCGGCGAGTTCGTCGACCCCCGCCGTGTCGGTGATCTTGCCCGACGGGCGGAGGCCGCCGGCTGGGACGGTTTCTTCGTCTGGGACCACGTGGTCTTCCCGCACGGCGGCGCGCTCGACGTAGCCGACGCCTGGGTGCTGTTGACGGTGGTGGCGCTGGCGACCGAGCGCATCAGGTTCGGGCCGCTGGTGACGGCGCCCGCGCGGCGCCACCCGGGGACGCTCGCCCGGCAGACCACCTCCCTGGACCGGCTCTCCGGCGGTCGGCTCGTGTTCGGCGCGGGCCTGGGATTCACCCTCGAGGCGGAGTTCGGCACCTGGGGCCAGCCGGTGGAGCCACCCGTGGTCGCCCGGCGGCTGGACGAGAGCCTGACGGTGCTGGCCGGGCTGTGGTCCGGGGAGCGGGTGGACTTTCATGGGTCGCAGGTGACGGCCGCGGACGTCACCTTCGCGCCCACCCCGGTGCAGCGGCCGCGACCGCCCGTCTGGATCGGCTGCAACTGGCCGGCGCGGGCCCCACTGCGGCGAGCGGCCCGATGGGACGGCGTCGCGCCGATGATGATCGACCCGCGGGACGGGTCCTGGAACCCGACCCCGGCCGCGGTGGCCGAGATCGTCGCCGCCTTGCGGGAACAGCGCGTCAACGCGGACCCGTTCGACGTGGTGATCACAGGCCGGACCGCCGAGCAGCCGGCCGCGGCACGGGCGGCCGTGGAGCCGATCGCGGCGGCCGGGGCGACCTGGTGGCTGGAGGGCTTCCGGCCGGAGCCGGGGGGATACGACGCCGCCCTGCGCCGTATCGAGGCCGGCCCGCCGCGCTGAGAATCCCGCCGCGAGTCCCGCCACGCCGAGTGAGAATTCCGCCCCGAGTCCCGCCGCGCTGAGAACGAGGAGAAGACCGACCAACAATGGCCTCATCCCACGCCACGCCGACAGAAGCGGACGCGGTGGCGGCAGCGACCGAGGCGCCGGTGGCGTTGGTCACCGGCGCGGCCCGCGGGCTCGGCGCCGCGGTGGCCCGCGCGCTCGGCGCCGCCGGTTACCGGCTGGTCCTCACCGACATCGCCGTGGCGGACGCCGCCGACGCGTCGGCCGGCGGGGGAGGCTACCCGTTCGCCACCCGCGCGCAGCTCGAGGCAGTGGCCGCCGCCCAGGCGGAGGCGATTCCCGTCCGCGCCGACGTCCGGAGCCAGGCCGACATGGACGCGGCGGCGCGGACGGCACTCGACCGCTTCGGCCGGCTCGACGCGGTCGTCGCGGCCGCCGGAGTGATCGCCGGCGGGCCGCCCGGCTGGGAGACCGACGACGAGACCTGGCGGCTGCTCCTGGACGTCAACCTGACCGGCGTGCTCATCACCGCCCGGGCCACGCTGCCCGCGTTGCTCTCGGCGCCTGCCGGCCGGTTCGTCGCGGTGTCGTCGGCAGCCGGCACCCGGCCACTTGCCCGGCTCGCCGCCTACTCGGCGTCCAAGCACGGGGTGGTCGGCCTGGTCCGTAGCCTCGCCGCGGATCTCGCGGGTACGGCCGTCACCGCCAACGTCGTCTGCCCGGGCTCGATGGACACGACGATGCTCGCCGAGACCGCGAAGGTCTACGACCTAGCCGACCCGGGCGACTTCGCCCAGCACGCCTACCTGCGCCGGCTTCTGGACCCCACCGAGGTCGCCGCCGCCGTCGCCTTCCTCTGCTCACCCGCCGCCGGCGCCCTCACCGGCGCCGTCATCCCGGTCGACGGCGGCTTCACCGGCTGATGAGGATCACCAGACGATGAGCGGGAACGGTGCGCCGGGTGACCCGACGGGTGCCGCCCATCGCCACGACACGGTGATGTGGGAGGTACGGGCAGCGCCGGGACGGCTGGCGGACCTGCTGGAGTGGGTACGCGACACGGCAGTGCCGGAGCTGCTCGAGGGGCCCGGCTGCCTGCGTGTCGACGTGTACGACGCGGCGGACGAAAGGGTCGTCGTCATCGCGCGGTTCGCCGGCGCCCCTGCACGGCTGCCCGAGCCGCCGGCAGGTCTCCTGCGCCGCCCGGAGCACGCCTGGCCGTTCCGCCACCTGTCGACCTACGGCCCGACCCGCTCCTGAGCGGTGGGGACGCGTGACCGGGGCGGGACGCGCGTCCGGCATGCTGGGTCGGTGCGAGATATCAAGATCAAGGATGAGATGATCCGGCTCGGCCAGTTCCTGAAGCTGGCGGACCTCGTCGAGTCGGGCGGTGACGTCAAGTCGCTCCTCGTCGACGGCCTGGTCCGCGTGAACGACGAGATCGAGACTCGGCGCGGCCGCCAGCTGGCGCGCGGCGACGTCGTCGCCGTCGGCGAGCAGTCCGCGCGCGTCGGCTGATCGGCGCTAGGCCAAAGGCCACGCGACGATGGCGAAGCCTCGCGTGGCCGGAGGCCATCTGCTCGGCGCTAGGCCAAAGTCGCTCCCCCGGAAGATCGGCTGACGCCGACCTCCCGGGGACCCCCGCGGCGACGATGGCGAAGCCTCGCATGGCCGGAGGCCATCAGACACGGCCTAGCCGACCCAGGCGTAGCAGTCGGGGACCAGGATGAACGCGGCTGCGCCGCGCAGCGCGACGTCGTTCGGGGCGGAGCTGGGTTCGACCGGGACCGCGCGGGCGAACTCCATGCCGGTGTGCCGGTCGTAGGCGTCCCGCAGCGCGTCCCAGAACATCGGCCCGGACTGGGAGAAGCCGCCGGCGACCGTGACGAGGTCGAGGTCGAACGTGGCCGCGCAGGATGCCAGCGCGACGCCCACCGCGTTGCCGGACCGGGCCAGCGCCGCCCGCGCGATCTCGTCGCCCGCCGCCGCCGAGGCGGCGAGCGCCCGCCCGTCCGGCGGGGTTCCTGCCGGATCGGCGAAGCCCGGGGTTCCTGCCGGATCGGCGAAGCCGATCTGGGAGGTCTGCTGGGAGGTCTGCTGGGAGGTCTGCTGGGAGGTCTGCGGCTCCTCAGCCGGCCCGGGCCCGCCGTCGGTCGGGCCGACTTCGACGGGCTTCCAGCCCTCGTCGAGCGCCCAGGCGACGGTGCGCGGACCCGACGCGATCGCCTCCAGGCAGCCGACACCGCCGCAGACGCAGTCCGGCCCGGCAGGGTCGACGACGATGTGGCCGACGTGCCCAGCATTGCCGGACCGCCCGTGGTAGAGCCGCCCGTCGAGGACCAGGCCGCCGCCCACCCCGGTCGAGACCGTCACGGCGAGCAGGTTGCGCGTGTCCCGGCCGGTGCCCATCCAGTGCTCGCCCGCGGCGAGCGCCACCGCGTCGTTGTGGACGAGCACCGCCAGGCCGCCGAACTCCTCACGCAGCCGGGCGCGCAGCGGGAAACCCCGCCACGACGGGATGTTCAGCGGCGAGACCTCGCCTGCCGGCCAGATCATCGGTCCACCGCAGCCGACGCCCACCCCCGCGAGGCCGGCGTAGTCATACCGTCCACCCAGACCAGCGTCGCCAAGGGCCGCGTGCAGGCATTCAACGGCGGCCGCGAACGTGACCTCGGGATCGAGGGTCTTCGGCATCGCCCTGCGCGCGCGGCCGAGGACCGAGCCGTCGGCGTCGACGACGCCCGCGGCGAGCTTCGTCCCGCCGACATCGAGCGCGAGCGCGGTCCGGTTCCGGCCACTCGCGCCGCCGAACCCCGCCGACGAGGTCACGGTGACCGTCGTGGTCGTCGTCGTGGTCACCGGTCCGGCAGTCACGGTGACCGGCCCGGTGGAGCTCGTCGCCGTGTGCGTATCCCGACTATCGCCCGTCGCCATCGCGCTCAGTTTTCCTCTTCCTCGGTTGCCAGCGGCGCCAGCCGCGACCCGCTGGCACCGCCCTGACGGACGGGGCCGCATGCCACCTTGCCGGATCATCATCGCGCACCGGCGGCGGCTGTCCCGTCGTTCTTTGCCAGGCACGCGGAAGTCGCGGCAAAGATGGGCTCGTCTTGTTCTGCGCCCGCGCCCGACTGGCTCCTGCCGTTACCACCGGCAGCCGAGCGAATGCGCCGACGCGGACTCGCGCGCAGTACTATGCGCGACGCCGACCAAGGTACTCAATCGGGCCGGGTCCGAGCAGGTCATTGTCGACCGGATTCTCCGGGCGCCGCGGCCCTGGGCGTGAGGACGCGGACGTATGCGGGCCGGTCCCGGTTACCCCTGCGGGCGGTCGTCCGAGAAGCCGTCCGGCGCGGCCGGTGCCCCTTCTGGTGCCGCTTCCATCCCGCGCGCGGGGTCGGGGGTATCCGCACGCCAGGGGCGGTCGCGTTCCCACATCTCCCAAGGGAGGATCTGCTCGCCGGGACGGTCGTGCGGGTCGTAGGCATCGAAGGCGTCGAGGTCGAAGGTCCGCACGGCCCACCTCCGCTGAGGATGTGCGCCACCGGCGACCTCGGCATCGCCGGTGTCACTCCCGGTGGCGACCGGTGCAGTCATCATCGCCGCAGGCCGGAGCAGAGACCACCGATTCCGAATTGACCACCGGCGCGCCGCCAAACGCCGAGACGGCCGGGTTCCGCCCCGTTTGGGCGGCGACCCGGCCGTCTTTGCGTGTGTCCGTACTACCCGGACGCGAGCTATCGCGTCGTCTCAGCCCTTGCGCTTTTCGACCTCATCGGTCAGCTGCGGGACGACGTTGAACAGGTCGCCAACCAGGCCGTAGTCGGCGAACTCGAAGATCGGCGCCTCGGGGTCCTTGTTGATGGCGACGATGGTCTTCGAGGTCTGCATGCCCGCCCGGTGCTGGATGGCGCCGGAGATGCCGACCGCGATGTAGAGCTGCGGCGAGACGGTCTTGCCGGTCTGGCCGACCTGGTTCTGGTGCGGGTACCAGCCGGCGTCGGTCGCGGCGCGGGAGGCGCCGACCGCGGCGCCGAGGGTGTCGGCGAGCTTCTCCACCAGCGCGAAGTGCTCGGCGGCGCCCAGGCCACGGCCACCGGAGACGACGACCTGCGCCTCGGTGAGGTCCGGCCGGCCCGACTTGGCCTCCGCGACCCGGTCGACGATCTTCGCGCCCTTGGCGACGTCGGAGATCGTGATGTCGACGGGAACCTCGGCCGGCGAGGCCGGCGCGGCGACCGGCGCCGTCGAGTTCGGGCGGACCACGATCACCGGTGTGCCCTTGGTGACCTTGGAGTTGACGATCGTCGACCCACCGAAGATGCCCTGCGTGGCGACCAGTTCCTCGCTCACCGCGGTGGCGTCCCAGATCAGACCCGATTCGGTCTTCGCGGCGGTCCGCGCGGCGATCTCCCGCGAGTCGGACGTCGCGGCGACCAGCACCGCCGTCGGCGACGTGTCGCCGACCAGCTTGGCGAGCACCTCGGCGACCGGCGCGCCGACGTAACCGGCGACGTCGTCGGACTCGACCACGTAGACCTTCGCGGCGCCGTACTCGGCCAGGTAGGGCTTGGCCTTCGCGTAGGTGCCGGGGGCGCCGGTGAACACCGCCGACGGCTCGCCGAGCGAACGGGCGAGCGTCAGCAGCTCGCCGGTGACCTTCTTGGGCTCACCGTCGGCGTGCTCGACGAGAACGAGTACCTCAGCCATAGATCGTTACCCCTCAGATGAGCTTCTGCGCCGCGAGGAAGTCGGCGATCTTCGTGCCGCCGTCACCCTCGTCCTTGACGATGGTGCCGCTCTGCCGCGGCGGCGCCGGCTGGGAGTCGACGACCGTCGAGCTCGCGGCGGCGAGGCCCACCGCACCGGCGTCGAGGCCCGCGTCGCCGGCGGACAGCGTGGTCAGCGGCTTCTTCTTCGCGGCCATGATGCCCTTGAACGAGGGGTACCGCGGCTGGTTGATCTTCTCGACGACGCCGACGACGGCCGGCAGGCTCGCCTCGACCAGCGCGTAGCCGTTGTCGGCCAGACGCTCGATCGACACGGTGCCCGCGCCCGGGTCGACGGTCACCTTGCGGGCCTGGGTGAGCTGGGGAAGCCCCAGCCGCTCGGCCAGCAGCGCGCCCATCACACCGCCACGCGCGTCGGAGGCCTCGGTCGCCGTGATGACGAGATCCGGGGACAGCGTCGCGATGACCTTCGCCAGCGCGGCGGACGTCTGCAGCGCGTCCGAGCCGTGCAGCGCGTCGTCGGTCAGGTGCACCGCCTTGTCGGCACCCATGGACAGCGCCTTGCGGATCGTCTCGACGGCCTTCGCCGGGCCCATCGTGACGACGGTGACCTCACCGCCGTGCGCTTCCTTGATCTTGAGGGCCTCTTCGACTCCGTACTCGTCCATCTCGTTCATGACGTTGTCGACGCTGACGCGGTCGACCGTCTTGTCCGCGGCGTCGAGCTTCTTCTCCGCCCAGGTATCAGGAACCTGCTTGACGGTAACGACGATGTTCACGCCTAGGGGCCTCCGTAGCCAACATAATCAGGTGTCCAGTGCTCTTGACATGGTGGCATCGGTCGCCGCGACATGCCCGATGATCGGCGGCGTGATGCCGGACGCATTGCGTCACAATTCCCCGTCGGTCCGGCAGTCACCCGCGACTGAGTAACCCGGTGGTCCCGGCCGGCTTCCGACCCAAGATCGCCGAGGCGGGCGGCCACGCCGCCGTTCTCGTCCCGTCCGTCCACCCGCTCACGCACTGTCGATCGCCGCTGCCGGCGGGGCGCGCCGGTAGGCGCTCCAAGGGCGTCCAGCTGACGCCGTCCACCTGATGCCTTTTCCTAAGGCCTTTCTACCTGATGCCTTCCCGCCCGGGGAGGCATCAGGGCAACCAGTCCGTCCAGCGACCGCCCATCACCCGGTGACGGGTGGCTCGCGGCCGTTCATCCGCGGCGGCCAGCCGGCCGGTGTTTGTCCATCACCCGTCGGTGCCACTTGCCGCGCACGGACTCGCCCGGGAGGGCGCGAACTCGTCACGACCCCGCCAACCGCTAGTTGGGGTCATTTTCCCCTGTCCGTGACCGTTTGTGGGGCCGACAGAGGGTACCCATCGTCACGGATCCGAGCGGCAGACCCGACACGCCGCCCCCCGAGACCGTGCATTCGCCCGTGACTCTGCACACTCTCTCGGTGAGAAGTCACGAGTCGGCTACTTTCTGGCCCTGGATACGCGTCAGGCGACGACTCTCCCACGTTAAGTAACAGGATTTGAGCCCGGGGGTTCGATGTCCAGCTCCACGCCCGCCAGCGACCCCACCTCACCCAACGTGTTCGACCGCCTGCTGCGCGAGTCCGGTGTCTCCGACACCCGGTTCGCCAGGCAGGTGAACAGCCGGGCCCGCCACCACCGGCGGATCGAGCTCGGGCTGGCGCGCACGACCGTGGGGCACTGGCGGCGTGGGATGCGGCCCCGCGACCCGATGGTGGCCGAGCTCGCCGCCGCCGAGGTGTCGGCGCTCGTCGGCTACCCGGTCCTGCCCGTGGACCTGGGCTGGCGCGGGGAGCACTACGGGCGCGAGGACCTGGGACTGCACGTCGCCGACACGCCTGTCCAGACCGTCAGGACTCTGGCTGGACTCACGGGGCGGGACATGCGACGTCGCGAGCTGCTCGGAGACTCGACGGCCTTCGTCGCCAGCGCGTTCGCCGAACCGGTGCTGTCGAGCATCACCGGCGTCGTCCGGCGGGCGCTGCGCGCCAGCACCGAGGCCGCGGGCGGCAGCAACGCCGCCATGATCAGGGACATGACGGAGACCTTCCGCCGGCTGGACGCGCGGTTCGGCAGCGGGGAGATCCGCAACCAGGTGATCACCTTTCTGCATGACCGCACCCGGGCGGCGATGAGCGACGAACCCGACACCGAGCTGTGCAGCGCGCTCGCGGAGCTCACCCAGTTCGGCGGCTGGCTCGCGCAGGACAGCGACCGGCAGGCACTCGCGCAGCGCTACTACATCCAGGCGCTCAGCCTCGCCGAGCACGCCGACGACGTCCAGCTCGCCGGCCGGGTGCTCGCCGCCATGAGCGACCAGGCCGCCCGGCTGGGATACAACCGGCAAAGCCTGTCGATGGCGCGCGCCGCGGTGGACCGGGCACATCGCCTGGCCGCGCCCACAGTCGAGGCGATGCTCCACGACAAACACGCCTGGGCGTTGGCCCGGGCAAAGGACGAGTCCGGCTGCGTGGAGGCGCTCACCGCCATGGAGCGCGCGATCGAGCGCGGCTCGCCCGGCGACGAGCCGGCGTGGGCGTCCCACTACAACGCGGGTGACGTCGCCGAGTGCGTGGGCCACTGCTACCTGCTGCTGGACCGGCCGGAGCAGGCCACCGAGCACCTGGTCGAGGCGCGCGGCCTGCAGGTCAGCTCCCGAGCCAGGACCCGCAGCTACGCGGAGGCCGACCTCGCCATCGCCTACCTGCGCGGGCGCTCACCCGACCTGGAGGCCGCCCTCGACGCCGGCCAGCGCGCCGTCGACTACGCCGGGCCGGTGTCCTCGGTCCGGGTCACGGACAAGCTGCGCGAGCTCGACACCGCGTTCGACCCCTACAGCGGCTCGGTGACCGTGCAGGAATGGCGCACCAGCGCCGCCACCGTCCTGCGGCGTTTTCCGCCCGTCGGCGGCCCCGACACCGCCCGGTAGCCGTCGCCCTTCCGAGCGGCTCGTCCCCACGCCCGCTTCCGGCGCCACCTGTGGCCGTCTCGCCCGAACACGGACGACGACCCGCGAGCGACGGACGACAGGCGACGGCGACGAGCGACAGGCGACGGCGGGCTGTGATGGTCGTCTCACGTGGATCACGCTCGGGTAGGCCGGGTATGGGGCGGGCGTGCGTAACCGGCACCCTGATGGGGTGAGCAACACGGGGGAAGGCGCCATCGGGGGCCCGACCGGCGTCGGCACCGGCGCGAAACCAGCCACGACCCGGTCGGACATCGAGACCGCGAAGCCGGGGTGGTACCCGGCCGACCTCGGGCGCACGCTGCTCGCGGCGGCGGCCTGGCTGGTCGTGGGCGTGCTGAGCGTGCTGGCGCTGGGCCGGCTGGTGTACCTCGACGACGCGCTGAGCTGGCCGTACTCGGCGTTGAACGCGCTGACGCCACTGCTGTACCTGCCGGTCTACGCCGCGCTGATCGTCGGTTTCGGGCTGAGGCGCAACGCGCTGATGCTGGCGACGGTGCCGCTGATCGGGCTGCACCTGTTCTGGACGGTTCCGGAGCTCTGGCCCGGTGCGGCGGAGAAGGCGCCAGACGGCGCCCAGCAGGTCCGGGTGCTCTCGGCGAACCTGCTCTACCACAACACGTCCGCCGGGCGGCTGGGCACTCAGATCGAGGCGACGCACCCCGACATCGTCGTGCTCGTGGAGGCCTCACGACTCACCCTCGGCGAGGTGCGGAAGTCGGGGGCGCTCGCCAACTATCGCTATCAGCTGGACAAGTCGGCCGAGGGCGCGTTCGGCTATGCCGTCTACTCCCGTTACCCGCTGTCCGACTGGGCCGCGCCCACGGTCGGCGGTAAGCCGCTCCCCCGGATGACCGTCACCCTCGGCGGCGGCCGGCGCTTCGTGATCTATCCGGTCCACACGATCGCCCCGACGAGCGCCGGGGACACCCAGCAGTGGCGCGCCCAGCTCGACCAGCTGGCCACCGAGGTGCGCGGCTCCCGGCTTCCGGTCGTGCTGGCCGGCGACTTCAACGCGACCCGCGACCATCGCCCGTTCCGGCGGCTGCTGAGCTCCGGCGTCCGGGACGCGCACGACGCCGCCGGCACGAGCTGGAGCCCGACCTGGCCCGCGACCACCCTCCTGCCGCCGGTGCTGCGCATCGACCATGTGCTCGCCTCGCCGGCGTTCGCGGTCACCGGCTACCAGCGGGGCGGCCACGACGGCAGCGACCATCTCCCGGTCATCGCCGACCTGGCGCTGCGGCCTGCCCCACCGATTGGCTACGTCCCGGGCCAGGGCTAGTCCGCACGGCCCATCCTCAGATCGCTAGGCAGCCAATCCGGACCTCCCAGATCGGCTCCGCAAGCTCCACCGATCCGGCAGGGACCCCGGGGGACCCCACGGAGGGCGAACGCGGAAGACCGGCGCACCGGAAGCCCGGAGCGTCGCGCGGTCAGCGCCAGGGCGGGGGCGGCGCCGGGACGCGGCCGAGACGGGAGGCCACCGGGCCGAAGCGGCCGGCGCCGTCGCGGTCCGCCCACTGCTCGGACGCCGCGGTCAGCTCGGCGCGCGAGCGGCCGACGAAGTTCCACCACATGACGATCGGCTCCTCGAACGGCACGCCGCCGAGCAGCAGCACCCTGGTCGGTTCGGTGGCGTCGAGCGCCAGCTCGTCGCGGCCCGCGCCGAGGTAGGCGAGCTGGCCGGGCCGGGCCACCGGCTGGGCGCCGGCGGCGGGGGCCGAGCCGTTCCCGACCCGCGCCGCGCCCTCGGTGACCACCAGCGCGTACTCGAAGTCGGGCCGCAGCGGCAGGACCACCCGGCCGGGCCGCAACGCCAGGTCCGCGCCCACCAGCTCGGTGTCGCGGCGAGCCGGCGAGGCCGTCCCGGCGAGCTCCCCGACCAGCACCGTCGCGACGGCGTCGCCGATCTCGACGCGCGGCAGCTCGGCGTGGTGCTCGAAGGCGGCGGGGCCGTGGCGGGTGGCCTCCGGCTGCGCCACCCAGAGCTGGACGCCGTGCAGCGCGCCGCGGTAGTCGGTGCCTTCCTCCGCGTGGACGACGCCGTGGCCCGCGGTCATCAGGTTCAGCTGGCCGGGCCGGACGACCTGCTCGGAGCCCAGGCTGTCGAGATGGCGCACCTCGCCCGCGAGCAGCCAGGTGACGGTGTGCAGGCCGGTGTGCGGATGCGGGCCGATGTCGATGCCGCGCGCGCCGGCGGCCGCGTCCGGCGCCACCGCGAGCGGCCCCAGGTGGTCGGCGAAGCACCAGGCGCCGACGGTGCGCCTGGCGCGGACCGGCAGTGCCCGGCGCACCGGGACCGCCCCGACCGTCTGCGACCTGCTCTCGGTGATCTCCACGACCTGCCCGTCGGCCCGGGCTTCCGGCATCCGTGCGACGGGGACGACGTCCGCGCCGGTCACTGGTCCGCTCATCGCCAGCAGCCCCCTCCATGATTCGCGTAGCCAAGATAGTTTCTTACGCAACAACATGGCGAGGGTCGCCGAAAGTTCCCGGGTTGGCGGTTCCCGGACGCTCGGCGCCGCTGGCGGCGACGGTCTATCGGCCGGTGAACTTGGCCTTGCCCGGACCGTTCTGCTGGAACGACTCCATGCCGTTCTTCTGGTCCTCGGTGCCGAAGAGGCCGACGAAAAGGCCGGTCTCCAGCCGTAGCGCCTCCGACAACCCCGTCTCCAGGCCGTCGTCGATCGCGCGCTTGGCGGCCGCCAGCGCGAGCGCTGGGCCGTCGGCGTACTGCTTGGCCCGCCGCACCGCCTCCGCGTAGACCTCGGCCGCCGGGACGACGGCGTCGGCGAGCCCGATCGCCAGCGCCTCCTCGGCCCCGATCTGGCGACCGGAGAAGACCAGCTCCTTGGCCCTGGCCGGCCCGACCAGCCGCGGCAGCCGCTGGGTGCCGCCGGCGCCCGGGATCACGCCGAGCAGGATCTCCGGCTGGCCGACCTTCGCGTTGTCCGCGAGGATCCGGAAGTCGGCGCACAACGCCAGCTCGAGACCACCGCCGAGCGCGTAGCCGGTCACGGCGGCGAACACCGGCTTGGGAATCCGGGCGACGAGCTCGAACGTCTCGGTGAGCTCGGTCGCCCAGCTCGCCATGGCGGCGCGGTCCTGGGCCGCCATCTCCTTGATGTCGGCACCGGCCGCGAACACCCGCTCGCCGCCGTAGATCACGACGGCGCGGACGTCGGCGCGCCGGGATGCCTCCAGCGCCACCTCCCGCAGCTCGGCCGTGAGCTCGGCGTTGAGGGCGTTCACCTTCGGCCGGTCCAGCCGGATGGTCCCTATCCCGTCCGCAACCTCTAGTCGTACGACCGCCACCGGTCGACCTCCTTGTCCCGCCATCCCTGGGCCAGGCGCCCACCACGCGCCCCGGCCGTCGCCCCGGCCTCGCGGGCCCGGCCGCGGCGCCTCCTGTGCCGACGACCATCGCACCGCGCGGCGGCCCGCGCCGGCCCGACGATGGTGACGCATCTCACGGGACCGCCCGAGGCGGGTGCCGGCGCGCCGGCTGCGGGAACGTCAGCATGATCGGCCGACGTGCCGCCGCCCGTCCACAGGCGTCCCGTTCACCCGGACGCGATCAGTGCGTTCCGTTAGCGTCACCGATGTGTCGTACACGTTCGAACCAGGTCTCACGCGCCAGGACCCCGCGCGCCTGCACGTGCTACCCGGCGCGCCGTACCCGCTCGGTGTGCTGCCCGACGCCGGCGGGGTCAACGTCGCCGTGGTCGCGCCGGGCGCCGATGCCGTCGAGTTCTGCCTGCTCGACTCGGACTCGCCGCTGGGCGAGGGCGGCCCCGGCCGCGGCGAGACCCGGTACCGGCTGCCCGAGCGGTGCGGCGGCGTCTGGCACGGCTACGTCCCCGGCGTGCGTCCCGGGCAGCGCTACGGCCTGCGCACCCACGGGCCGTACGACCCGGAGCGCGGCCTGCGCTACAACCCGGCGAAGCTGCTGCTCGACCCGTACGCCCGGCGGGTGACGGGCACGCTGACGCCGAACCCTGCGATCTTCGGATACGCGGACGGCGACCCCTACGGCCACGCGGCCGACGGCCAGGACTCGACGCCCTTCGTCCCGGTCGGGGTGGTCACGGCCCTCCCGAGCACGGCCACCGGGCGCTCCCCCGCGCCAGGCCGGCGCGGCGGGATCGGCGGCCTCCCGGCGGCGGACCCGACCGCCAACCGGCCCGGCACACCGTGGCGGGACACCGTGATCTACGAGCTGCACGTCCGGGGCTTCACCAAGCTGCACCCGGCGCTGCCGCCCGCCCTGCGCGGCACCTACGCCGGCCTCGCCCACCCCGCCGTCCTCGACCACCTGACCGGTCTCGGGATCACCGCCGTCGAGCTGCTCCCGGTACACGCCCACGTCTCGGAACCGATACTGGCCGAACGCGGGCTGACCAACTTCTGGGGCTACAACACCGTCGGCTTCTTCGCCCCGCACCCCGGCTACGCGGCCACCGACGACCCGGTCACCGAGTTCCGCGCGATGGTGGCCGCGCTGCACGACGCCGGCATCGAGGTGCTGCTCGACGTCGTCTACAACCACACCGCCGAGCAGGACGAGCGCGGCCCGACGCTGTCGATGCGCGGCCTGGACAACACCGTCTACTACCGGCTGGAGCCCACCGACCCGCGGCGCTACCGCGACGTCACCGGCTGCGGCAACACCCTGAACGTCACCTCGCCGCACGTCGCGCGGCTGGTCTGCGACTCGCTGCGCTACTGGGTCACCGAGATGGGCGTCGACGGCTTCCGCTTCGACCTCGCGGCGGCGCTCGCCCGCAACCCCGACGGCTTCGACCCGGACGCCCCGCTGCTGACCGCGATCGGGCAGGACCCGGTGCTCGCCCAGGCGAAGCTGATCGCCGAGCCGTGGGACGTCGGCTGGGGCGGCTACCAGGTCGGCGCGTTCCCCGCGCCCTGGGCGGAGTGGAACGACCGGTTCCGCGCGACCGTGCGCGAGACCTGGAGCGGGCGGGCGACCAGCGCCGCCGATCTCGGTTACCGCATCACCGCGTCGTCCGACCTGTTCGACCATGGCGGGCGCCCGCCGTGCTCGTCGGTCAACTTCGTCACCGCGCACGACGGCTTCACGCTGGCCGACCTGGTCTCCTATGAGCACAAGCACAACGAGGCGAACCTGGAGGACAACCGGGACGGCGACAACAACAACCGGTCCCGTAACCACGGCGTGGAGGGGCCGACCGACGACCCGGTCGTGCTGGAGCGCCGCCGACGGGTGCGCCGGGCGATGCTCGCGACGCTGCTGCTGTCCGCCGGGGTGCCGATGATGGTCGCGGGCGACGAGCTCGGCCGCTCGCAGGGCGGCAACAACAACGCCTACTGCCAGGACAACCCCGTCTCCTGGCTCGCCTGGCCGACGGCGCGGTCTGGCGGGCGGCCCGGCCGATTCGGCGGCGGCTGGTGGCCACGGCGCGCGGAGCGGGCCTCCGGCGCGGACAGCACGAACGGCGCGAACGACTCGAACGGCGGCGGGGAAGGCGCCGACAGCGGGCCGGGCAACGGGAACGACGGTGCTGGTCCCAGGGGTGCCAGCGCCGGCCCGCTGGCGTTGGAGGCACCGGCGCCCGACCCGGCCGGTGAGGACCAGGGCCTGCCCGAGCTGGTCTCCTGCCTGCTGGCGCTACGCCGGGCGTCACCCGCGCTGTGTCGAGGGCAGTTCTTCCACGGCGGCCAGTCCAGTGACACGCACCGCGCCGACATGACCTGGTTCCTCGCCGACGGCACCCAGATGTCCGACGCCGACTGGAACGCGCCCAATCCGGCCACCGTCGTCGCGTTCATCGCCGGCGACAGCCTCACCTGGCTCGGCCCGGACGGAACACCGGCAACCGGCGACAGCCTGCTGCTCATCCTGCATTCCGGCGAGGAGGACGTCGACGTCCACCTCCCCGGCGCCCCCTGGGCGTCCCGCTACGACCTCATCCTCGACAGCGCCGCCACCGACCTGACCGGCCTGCGCACCGCCGTCGAGGATCCCCGCTGGCCCCTGGCCACCTACTCCGCCGGGGGGACCCTGCGCGCGAGCTGGTCCTCCGTCGTCGTCCTACGCGCCCACCGCTGACGGATCGGGCGGCGGCGTCTCGTCGATCCCCAGGCGCCGCGCGCCGTTGGCGAAAGCAGCGTTTCCCCGCCCGCTCCACCACAGCGGCCGAACTCCTGAAGGTCAGCCGCGGAGCACCGGTTCCGCCTCCGGGAGGCGGCGGATGGCCGGAACGTGACCGTCGAGCTCGCCGGCCTCGAAGCGGACACCGTTCATGAGCCACCAGAACGCGCCGTCGCTCGTGGGGCCGGCGAGCAGGTACGAGCCGTCAGCCAGCAGGGCCGCCCATCCCTCCGGCAGGCCGACCAGCGTCGCCAGGACGCGCCCGTCCGCGGCGTCCCACAGCCGGATCGTCCCGTCGTCCCCCGCGGAGACGACGCGGGTGCCGCCGGGGCAGAAGGCGACCGACCCCACCGAGCCGGTGTGCCCGGACAGCTGGCGCAGTTCCCGCCCGTCCGCCGCGTCCCACAGCCGCACCGTACCGTCGCTCCCGGCGGTCGCGAGGCGGATGCCGTCCGGCGAGAACGCCAGCGCGCGCACCCTCGAATCGTCCCGGCCCGGGAGGGTGCGCAACGCCCGGCCACGCGCCGTGTCCCACAGCCGCACGGTCCCGTTGTCGCCCGCGGCGGCGAGGCGAGCTCCGTCCGGCGAGAACGCCAACGCCCATACCGGCCACTCGAAGCCTTTGAGCCTCCGCAGCAGCCGACCGCTCGCCACCTCCCACAGCCGCGCCTTCCCATCGCTGCACCCGGCGGCGAGGCGGGTGCCGTCCGGCGAGAACGCCACGTCCCACACACTGAAATCGCCGCGGCTCACGAGCGTCCGCAGCAGCCGACCGCTCGCCACGTCCCACAGCCGCGCCGTCGCGTCGGACCCGTTCGTGGCGACGCAGGCGCCGTCCGGCGAGAACGCGAGCGTGCCGACCCCGCCGGGGCCACCGTCGAGGTGGTACCGCTCCCGGCCGCTCGCCGTGTCCCAGACGCGCATCGTGCCGTCGGATCCGGCGGAGGCGGCCAGGGTCCCGTCGGAGGACAACGCCGCGTCGCGCACGGCGCCTGTGTGGCCGGCCAGCCGATGTAGCTGATGCCCGCTGGCGAGGTCCCACAGCCGCACGGTGCCGTCGTCCCCGGCGGCGATGAGGCGGTCGCCGCGCGGGAAGAGCGACACCGCCAGGACTGCGCCGTTGTGAGGGGTGAACGTACGCAGTAGTCGGCCGGTGGCCACCTCCCACAGCCGAGCCGTCCCGTCGTCCCCGACGGTCGCGATCGTCATGCCGTCCGGCGAGAACGCCACGGCGGACGTCTCCTCGGACTGGGTCGCGAGCTCGCGGATCTCTCGTCCGCCGGCCGCGTCCCACAGCCGAGCCGTCCCGTCCTCGTCTCCGGCGGACGCGAGGAGGGTGCCATCCGGCGAGAACGCGACAGCGGTGACGCCGGAGGGGTGGCCCGTCAGCCGGCGGACCTCGCGGCCGCTTGCGACCTCCCACAGCCGAACCGTCCCCTCGTCCCCTCCGGTGACGATCTGGGCGCCGTCCGGCGAGAACGCGACCGACCGCACCGCGAAGCCGCCGTCACCGAGCACGTGCAGCCGCCGCCCGTCGGCCGTCTTCCACAGCCGCGCCGTCCCGTCGTACCCGGCGGCCGCGACCACGGCCCCGTCCGGCGAGAACGCGACCGACACCACCGAGCCGGTGTGGCCGGTGAGCTCATGCGCCTGCCACCCGCTGACGACCTCCCACAGCCGCGCCGTGCCGTCGTCGCCGGCGGAGGCGAGACGGGTGCCATCCGGCGAGAACACCACCGCCTGCACGGATCGCCGGTGACCGGTGAACCGGCGGATCTCGCGCCCGCTGGTCACGTCCCGCAGGCTGACCGTCGCGTCGGGCCCCGCCACGGCGACCAGCGCACCGTCCGGCGAGAACGCCACCCCACACGCGAGGGAGTCGTCGCAGACGAGCTGGCTCAGTTCCCGCCCGCTGGCCACATCCCACAGCTGTGCCGCCCCGCCACCGGAGGTGGCGAGCACGGCGCCATCCGGGGAGAAGACGACCGTCTCCAGCATCGCGGGTGCCCCCGCAGTGACGAGCCGGATCTGGTCGCGGCCGGCGACCGCCGCGTCGGCCAGCTCGCGGCTGACCAGCATGGCCGGGTCGAGCGTGCACGACAGCAGCGCCGCCCGGCGGAGCCGCGCCCCGGTGAGCGACGCCCCCGTCAGGTCGGTGTGGATCAGCCGCGCCCCGCTCAGGTCCGCTCCGGTCAGGTCCGCGCGGGCGAGAGAGACGCGGTCGAGCACCGCGCCGGCCAGGACTGCCCCGCGCAGGGTGGCCCCGGCGAGCGTCGTGTGGATCAGCCGCGCGTCCCGCAGGTCCGCGCCGGTCCAGTCGACACCGGCGAGATCCCGCCCGAACAGCTCAGCACCTTGCATATCCACGTCATCGCCCCTTGTGACGTCCCAGCCACCGTGCGGGAATTCTCGACGCGGATCTCGGGCATGCGCAGTCGTGGAGATGACGCCGCGTCCGGACGAGCGGTGTCCGCCGCACGACGGGCAGTGCCCGATCCGGCGGGCACCCCGCGGAAACGACCGTGCCCGGGCCGACATGGTCGGCCCGGGCACGGGAACGTGACTCGGCGGTCAGGTGGCGGTGATCAAGGAGTGGTGATCAGGCCGACCTCGGCGGAGCTGGCGAGGAGGGGGTGGGCGGGCAGGACGTTGACGGTGTAGCCGAACGGGCCGGTGCGCGAGAGCGGGATGGTGCCCTCGAAGCGGTGGCCGCCGCCCTCGGCGTCGCCGGCGGGGTGCAGGTCGAGCGTCGCCGGGTCGAGCAGCCGGTCGGTCTCGTCGACGCGGCCGTAGGACGCCCGCACGACGACGTCGGACGCCGCCAGCTGGCCGAGCTCGACCGTGGCGCGCACGACGAGCTCCTGGCCGACCTGCGGGGTGTCGCCGAGGCCGGTCGAGTCGACGTTGACGACCCGCACGCCCGACCAGGCCGAGCGCACCTTCGCCTTCCAGCCCGACAGGCCCCTGGCGCCGCCGAAACCGTCGGCCGCCGCCGCTCGCGCGGACACCCCGGCGGGGACGTAGTACTTCTCGACGTACTCCTGGACCATCCGGGTCGCGAGCACCTTCGGCCCAAGGGTCGACAGGGTGTGGCGCACCATGGCGGTCCAGCGGCGCGGCACGCCGTCCGCGCGGTCGTAGAACCGGGCGGCGACGGCGTTCTCCAGCAGGTCGTACAGCGCGGCCGACTCGATGCTGTCGCGCCGGTCCGGGTCCTCGACGCCGTCGGCGGTCGGGATCGCCCAGCCGTTCTGGCCGTCGAACATCTCGTCCCACCAGCCGTCCCGGATGGACAGGTTCAGGCCGCCGTTGAGCGCCGACTTCATCCCGGACGTGCCGCAGGCCTCCAGCGGGCGCAGCGGGTTGTTCAGCCACACGTCACAGCCCGAGTAGAGGTAGCGGGCCATGCCGATGTCGTAGTCCGGCAGGAAGACGATCCGGCGGCGCACGGCCGGGTCGTCGGTGAACTGGACGATCTGCTGGACGAGCTGCTTGCCGCCGTCGTCGGCCGGGTGGGCCTTGCCCGCGATGACCATCTGGATCGGCCGCTCGGCGTGCAGCAGCAGCCGGGTGAGCCGGTCGCGGTCGTGCAGCATGAGCGTGAGCCGCTTGTAGGACGGCACCCGGCGGGCGAAGCCGATGGTCAGGATGTCCGGGTCGAAGACGTTGTCCACCCAGTCGAGCTCGCCGGCGGCGGCGCCGCGGGCGAGCCACGAGGCACGCAGCCGGCGGCGCACCTCGGCGACCAGCCCCTCGCGCAGCTCCCGGCGCGTCGACCACAGCACCTCGTCGGAGATCTTGTCGATCTTCGCGAAGCCCTGGCCGTCCGGGGAGAGCAGCGGCGGCTCCGAGTCGCGGTCGGCCAGCTCGATGAGCGTCCGCGAGACCCAGGTCGGCGCGTGCACGCCGTTGGTGACCGAGCCGATCGGCACGGCGGCCGGGTCGAACCCGGACCACAGGCCGTTGAACATCTCCCGGCTGACGATGCCGTGCAGCGCGCTCACGCCGTTGGAGCGCTGCGCGAGGCGCAGGCCCATGTGCGCCATGTTGAACATGTTCGGGTCGGGCTCGGCGCCCAGCGCGAGCACCCGCTCGACGGGCACGCCGTCCCAGGCGTTGTCGCCGCCGAAGTGCCGGGCGACCATGTCCTTCGGGAACCGGTCGATGCCAGCCGGGACCGGCGTGTGCGTCGTGAAGAGCGTGCCCGCGCGGGTGGCCTCCAGGGCCTCGTCGAAGCTCAGCCCGCCGGCGGCCAGCTCGCGGATCCGCTCCAGCCCCAGGAAGCCCGCGTGGCCCTCGTTGGTGTGGTAGACGTCGGGCGTCGGCGCGCCGGTGACCTCGGAGAACACCCGCAGCGCCCGGACCCCACCGATGCCGAGCAGCATCTCCTGCAGCAGCCGGTGGTCGGTGCCACCGCCGTAGAGCCGGTCGGTGACGCCCCGCTCGGCTGGCTGGTTGTCCTCGACGTCCGAGTCGAGCAGCAGCAGCGGGACCCGGCCGACCTGCGCCTTCCAGATCTGGGCGTGCAGGGTGCGGCCCTCGGGCAGCCCGACGGCCACCTTCTGCGGGACGCCGTCGGCGTCGGTGAGCTGGGTGAGCGGCAGGCCGTGCGGGTCGATGCCCGGGTAGCGCTCCTGCTGCCAGCCGTCCCGGGACAACGACTGGACGAAGTAGCCGGCGCGGTAGAGCAGCCCGACGCCGATGATCGGCACGCCGAGGTCGCTCGCGGTCTTGAGGTGGTCGCCGGCGAGGATGCCCAGGCCGCCGGAGTACTGCGGCAGCACCTCGGTGATGCCGAACTCCGGCGAGAAGTAACCGATCGCCGACGGGGCGCCGGGAAGATTCCGCTCCTGGTACCACAGCCGAGCGTTCAGGTACTCCTGAAGCTCGTCGAAGGCGTCGGTGAGCCGGCGCAGGAAGCGGCGGTCACCGGCGAGCGCGACCAGTCGGCCGTGGTCGACCTCGCCGAGCAGGCGGACCGGGTCACCCTTCGTAGCCCGCCATAGCTCGGGATCAACAGACTCGAAAAGGTCAAGCGTCTCCGGGTGCCACGACCAGCGGAGGTTCATGACAAGGTCGGCGAGCGGAGCCAGCTGCTCGGGAAGCTGCGCGCGGACGGTGAACCGTCGGAGTGCTCTCACGAAGACGTCAGCCTAGACAGTGCTCGTGAACTGGCCACGCCCGGGTCTCACCCTTGGGTTACCAACAAGAAAACCCTTCGACATCACGGGTGAAATGGGACACCGATGCTCCGATAGTGCCCCATTCCAGACCGTGTTGACATTTACACCTTCGAGCCATCGCGCGGCACCGCCGGCCCGTCGCCGCTCGCGGCGACGCGTGTCAGCGGCGGAGCGGGGGCGCGGCGGGGAGCGGGCCGAGGCGCCGCTCGCCTCGACCCGCTCCCGTCCTACTTCTCGTCCGCGTCGGCCTCGGCGACCTTCGTCGCGAGGGCCGCCATCACGGCGGGGTCACGCAGCGTCGTCACGTCACCGAGCGCACGGCCCTCCGCGACGTCCCGGAGGAGCCGACGCATGATCTTTCCGGACCGGGTCTTCGGCAGGTCGTCGGCCCAGATGATCCGCTTCGGCCGGGCGAGCTTGCCGATCCGGGTGGCGACGTGGTCACGCAGCTCGGCGACCATGGCGTCGTCGCCGACCCGGTCGCCGGCGAGCGTCACGAACGCCACGATCGCCTGGCCGGTCTGCTCGTCGGCCTGGGCGACGACCGCCGACTCGGCGACCGCCTCGTGCGCCACGATCGCCGACTCGACCTCGGCGGTGGACAGCCGGTGCCCGGAGACGTTGATGACGTCGTCGATCCGGCCGATGATCCAGAAATAGCCGTCCTGGTCGAGCCGAGCCGCGTCGCCGACGAGGTAGACGGTCGGGCCGAACCGGGAGAAGTACGTCTCGACGAATCGCTCGTCGTCCTTGTAGAGGGTGCGCAGCATCGACGGCCACGGTTTGGTGACGACCAGGACCCCGGTGCCCTCGGAGATGGGCCGGCCGTCCTCGGACAGCAACGCCGGGCTGTAGCCGGGCAGCGGCCTGGTCGCGGAGCCCGGCTTCGTCGGGGTGACGCCCGGGACCGGGGAGATCATGATGGCGCCTGTCTCGGTCTGCCACCACGTGTCGACGACCGGGCAGCGCCCGCCACCGATCACCTTGTGATACCAGAGCCACGCCTTCGGGTTGATCGGCTCGCCGACGGTGCCGAGCAGGCGCAGCGAGCTCAGGTCGTGCCGGTCGGGGTACTCGGCGCCCCATTTCATGCACGCGCGGATCGCGGTCGGCGCCGTATAGAAGACGGTCACCTTGTATTCGTCGATCAGCTTCCACCAGACATCGAAGTCCGGGTAGTCCGGCGCGCCCTCATACATCACGCTGGTAGCGCCGTTCGACAGCGGGCCGTAGACGATGTAGGAGTGGCCGGTGATCCAGCCGACGTCGGCGGAGCACCAGTAGATCTCGGTCGCCGGGTCGATGTCGAAGACCGTGCGGTACGTGTAGGTCGCGCCGAGCAGGTAGCCGGCCGTGCTGTGCAGGATGCCCTTCGGCTTCGCCGTCGAGCCCGAGCTGTAGAGGATGAACAACGGCGCCTCGGCCGGCATCGGCTCCGGCGGGCAGACCGGGTCCGCCGCGGCGACCAGCTCCTCATACCAGACGTCCCGGCCGGGCGTCATCGGCGCGCGCTCGCCACCGAGGCCCGCCGCGCCCACCGCCTCCACGACGATGATGTGCTCCAGGCTCGCCAGGTCGCCCATCTCCGCGTCGACGCCCGCCTTCACCGGCGCGGTGCGGCCCTTGCGGCGCGCGCCGTCGACGGTGATGAGCACCTTCGCGTCGGAGACCTCCATCCGCTCCTTCACCGCCGACGGGGCGAACCCGCCGAAGACGACGTTGTGCACCGCGCCGATCCGGGCGCAGGCGAGCATCGCCGCGGCGACCTGCGGGATCATCGGCAGGAAGATGCCGACGACGTCGCCCCGGCCGACGCCGAGCGAGCGCAGCCCGTTCGCGACCCGCTGCGTCTCGTCGAGCAGGTCGGCGTAGGTGATCGCGCGCCGCTCGCCCTCCTCGCCGGCCCAGTGGAACGCGACCCGGCCGCCGTGGCCCGCGGCGACGTGCCGGTCCAGGCAGTTCGCCGAGACGTTGAGCTCCCCGTCCTCGAACCACTTGTAGAACGGCGGGTTCGTGTCGTCGAGGACCTCGGTGAACGGCCGGTCCCAGTTCAGCAGCTCGCGCGCCTTGGTGGCCCAGAAGGCGACCGGGTCATCCGCGGCGGCGGCCACGTCGGCGCCGACCGGATGGCGACGGGTGAAGCCGGCCGGCGGATCGAAGTTCTCCACCGCGAGCAGCCGCTCCAGCTCCGCCTCGAGCGTGCCCGCGACCCTCGCCGGCCTGGTGTCGGTCTCGTCGGTGGTGCTCACGCGTCCTCCTACGTCGTCGAGGGAGTCGGACCGCCCGTTCCGGCCCGGTCCGTCTCTACCACGGCGGTGAACGTCGCGTCGATCGCCAGTGCGCCGGGCGGCACGGGCCAGGCGGCCAGCGGCACAGGTCCGGTCGACGGCGGACCAACACGGTGCCAGGCGGTACCACCCGCGCGGCAAGCGGTCATGGCTGGGGCACGGGTAGGGCGGGGAGACCGTCGACGAGGCCAGCGAGGTGGGCGAGCAGCTCCTCGCCGGCGAGGAGACCGGGCGCCGCCGTGACGTGCAGGTTGGGGGCGGTCCAGTCGCGGTCGTGGAGCTCGCCGTGGGCGGGGCGGACGGCGGTGTCGGCCGCGAGCAGCATCGGGGCGTCCAGCAGCGAGTCGCCGGCGGCGGCGACCCGGTCGGCGCCGGCGCGGCGGGCCACCTCGGCGAGCGCGGCCTGCTTGGTGAGCGCGGCCGGGACGAGGTAGACCTTGCGGCCCTGCACGGAGACGGTCCAGCCTTCGGCCTCGACCTCGGCGGTCACCTCGGTGAGGTCGGGGATGCCGTCGCGGTCGTAGGCGACCAGGTAGACGAACACGTCGTCGGCGACCCTGGTCAGCCGGCACCAGCCACCGGTGGCGAGCCGCCCGGCGACGTCGAGCATCGCGGCGAGCGGCGCCCCGGCGCGCAGCCTCTCCGCCACCGTGGCGGCCCAGGCCGGGTCGGGTTCGCCGTCGACGAGCAGGTGACCGCCGTTCGCCGCGACGGCGTAGGCCGGCGCGACCCCGAGGTCGACCCGGCGGTACTGGCCGAGCGTGCGGGTCGTCACCGGCACCAGCACGGCGCGGCCGGCGAGCTCGGCGACGCTGGCGAACGCCGCCTCGGTCATGAACGCCGCCGGTTCGCCGTCGAGGTGCTCGACGGTGACCAGGGGCGGCTCGGCGGCGCCCTCGGGCAGCCGGAACGAGCGCCGCGAGAAGATCAGCGTCTGGTCGAGGTCGCACGCCACCAGCCACCGCGGCGCCGGCGCGGCCTCGCCGGCCGCGGCCTCCGGGAGCGTCACTGGCCAGCTTCGGTGGCCGGGCGGTACCGGGACTGCGGGGTGTGGAACTCCGGGGTCTCCCCGTCGGCGCGTACCGGGCGGACGAGGCCGACGCAGGAGAACGGCAGGCCGGGCATCTCCTCGACCGGCACCCCGCGCGCCTCGGCGAGGGCCAGCACGTGCGCGAGCTCGTCGGCCCGGCCCGGGGCGATCAGCACCCGCCACGGCACCCGGCGCAGCAGCACCCGGGTCGCCTCGCCGACGCCCGGCTTCACCATCGCCACGTCGGGGATGTCGTACCGCTGCGCGATCCGCTCGACGGCGGCCCAGCCCTCCCAGGTCGGCGTCCGGTCGCCGGCCCACAGCCGCGGCCAGGTCTCGGCGACCTCGTCGGCGACGTCGGCGAACCGGGCGACGACCGTCTCGACGAAGTGGCGGGACAGATCGTGCGGTTCCAGCTCGCGGTAGTACTTCGCGCCGTGGAAGTCGTCGGGGCCGATGTGCTCGGCGTTCAGCACCGTCCGGCTGACCAGCCCACTGACCGTGGAGTTCAGGCAGGCGCTGGGGATGAGGAAGTCGTCGCGGGTGCCGTAGAGCGGCACGCACCTGGCGGGGTCCGCGAGCACCGCCAGGGTGTCGTCGAGGCCTAGCGGGACGACTGTCTCGGTGAGCACCCGGGTCATCACGCCCTTGCCCGTCCAGCCGTCGACGAACTGCAGCGCGGCCGGGTCGTGGCGGTCGGTGAGGTGGCGGACCGCGTTGAGGTCGACCCCCCTGTCCTTGATCACCGAAATCGCGTAGTGCGGCACGTCGAGGCCGTAGCGGAAGGCGTACCAGCGGCGCATCAGGATGCCGATCGGCGTGCCGGCCCGGGCGATCGAGACCAGCACCGGCGCGGGCTTGGCGACCCGGACCAGCTCGGAGACCAGGCCGGCGGCGAGCGCCACCCGGGTCGCCGAGCGCTCCAGGGCCTGGCGGTAGAGCGCCAGGTAGCCCTCGTCCGGCTGGTACTCGACCGGCAGGTCCTCCGAGTAGTGCCGGCCGCGCTGCATGTCCTCCTCACGGTCCTCGGTGGGCCGCTCGAGGGCGACGGCGGAGAGGTCCTTGAGCAGGAACGTGACGTCCGCGGGGTGGTAGGAGCCGGAGCCGATCGTGCCGGGCAGGCCGGCGCCGGGCAGCGCGTCCGGTGGGACCGGGCCGGCCGCGGGCCAGCCGGCGGCGGGCGTCGTCGAGGTGCTGGCGGTCATCGGGCGGCCGCCGGTACGAAGGACGGCAGCGTGACGACGGTGACCGGCGCGCAGCGCCGCAGCGCCTCGACCAGGCCGGCGGGCCGTGCCGCCCCCTGCGCGCCGGCGCCGTCGTCGGTGCCGTCGTCGACGACCACGACGATGTCGTCGTAGCGGCCGGGCGCGACGTTGTAGACCTGGCTGACGCGGCCGGGGTCGTCCGGCGCCGGGAACTCCAGCGCGCACCGGATCGCGTAGCCGGGCACGTCGAGCGGGTGCACCGGTGAGCGGGTGGTCGACTGGTAGCGCACGTCGCCGCCGGTCGCCCGGCCGAGCGCCGCGGCAAGCCGCATCGGGGTGTACATGAGCTCCTCCGTCCCCAGCACGAGCGTCCGCCCGCCCGGCTCTGCCAGCCGGTCCGCGATCGCGGCGGCCACCTCTCCGACCGTCTGGTCGAGCAGTCCCCGATGGCGCGGCGCCCAGCCATGCCGCCCGCCGTCGGGCAGCTGGGCCGGCCAAGGCGGGCGCAGCCACGTCACCGGTCCTGGCGGGCCCGGCGGTGCCGCCGCGAGGTGTCCAGGCGCGTCACGCTCAGGCCCACCGCGTTCAGGCTCACCGCGCTCAGGCGCGCCATGGCGTTCGCGCAGCGCCCGGGCCCGGTCTGCCACGTCGGGCGGCACCGCGACGGTCGCGGACACGAGCGAGACCACGTCGACGGGCACGCCCAGCTCGGCCGCCAGCTCGTCGAAGCGCGCCCGCGCCGCCGCCGGCCGCGCGTCCAGCAGCGTGGCCACCGTGTAGGCGGGGCGCCAGGCGAGCGCGTGCATCGCCCGGATGGTGCCGAGCGCCGTGTTGCCGGTGGACAGCTCGTCGTCGACGAGCAGCAGCGGGCGGGGGTCGGTCAGCAGCCGCGGGTCGGCGGGCAGCAGCCAGTGGTGCACGGCGTGCGAGTGCGCCTCGGCGAGCTCCAGCTCGGAGCGCATCCCGGCGACCGCGCGGCGCGTGGTGTGCAGGTAGTCGGCGCCGGCGAAGCCGTCGGCCACCGCGTGCCCGAGGGCGGTCGCCGTCTCGCAGTAGCCGAGGACGAACGGCGCGTCGCCGGCGCGGCCGACGGCCGAGATGTCGCGCGCCCTGGCGGCGAGCGCGGCGGCGGCGCCGAGGGCGACCTCGGCCGGGACCGGCAGGTGCTTGCCGAGCACCCGGCTTACCAGCAGGTGCGCCCGGCGCGGGTTGCGCCGCAGCGCCAGGCCCACGACGGCGCGCAGCCCGGCGCCGGTGACGTCCTCGGTCACCTCGGCCGCGAGGCCCAGCGCCTCCCACAGCCAGCCGTCGTCGTCCCCGCCGCCCCCGGCCGGCAGCCACTCCTCCACGGGAGACCCGGCCGCCAGGTCGGCGGGTACCGGCGGCATCAAGCCGCGACCGTCTGGCTGGCCGCGAGCACGTCGACGAAGGTGTGACCCTCGCGAAGCACTCCGAAGGCGGCGGCGCGCCTGGTCACCGTCTGCGCCCAGATCCGGTGCGGGCGCAGCTCGTTCATCTTGTTCGCGTAACGGCTGGGCTGGACGCCGCCCGCATCGCCGGCGAGCACTATCTGCGCGTCCTCGTACTCCTCGTGGGTGACGACGTAGAGGGCGTGGACGGCGGAGACGTGACTGGGATGGATGACGGTCTTGCCGATCAGGCCGTTCGCCTTGTCCAGCACGACTTCCTTGATCAGGCGGTCGAGGTCGGCGGAGACGAGATCCTGGCGCAGCGCGGGGCCCTGGACGTCCGAGTCCGCGAGGTCCGCCGTGGCGAACGGGGTGACCCGCAGGGTGCTGAGGAACAGCCGCTCGGGCTGGGCGAAGTACTCCCAGACCGGCCCGGTGACGACGTGGTCACCACCGCGCGCGCAGACGTTGACGATGTCGGCGATGCAGTCCCGCACCACGGCTATGTCGTAGATGGTCAGGTCGCGGTCGCGGCGCAGCCCGTAGAGCCCGGACAGGTCGGTGGCGCCCAGCCGCACCGCCAGCACATGGTCGGCGTGCTTGTCGACGAGACGGCGCACCCCACGCAGCGTGTCCAGCCGGGTCTCCCGGTAGATGACCTCGGGGCTTTCCAGCACGGGCATGGCCCACAGGGGACGGCCGATCGTGTCGCCGGCCCGCAGCACCGCCTCGAGCGCCAGCTCGCCGCTGTCCTCGACGAACTTCGGCAGCACGAAGCCGGCGAGCACGTCCGCCGCCGCCGGTGAGAGCCCGGCCACCAGCGCGGGGATCTGCTCGGCCGCGCGCACCCGCACGAACAGCAGGCCGGAGTCGCCACCGACGCTCGGCGGCTCGTCGCCCAGCTCGTTGAGGGCGCGCACCACGTTGGCCTGCGCCGCCGCCACCTCGTGGTCGGCCACCGCGTCCTCGAGGCAGAGCACCATCGAGGCGACGCCGGCCGCCGCCTGCCGGCGCACGTCGTCCGCGAGCCGCGGCCGGGTCCCGGGGGCGTACAGCGTCGCGCCGAGCGCCGTCGCGACCATCCGGCGGTCGCCGTCCCGGGCGATCTCGGTCGGCGGCAGATGGAACAACGCACCACTGACCGCCGAGTCGAGGAAGGCGAAGTGTCGCACCGCAGCGGCTCCTTCTATCTCGACGGGCCTCGCCTCTGGGCGCGCGGCTCGGCGACTGCCCGCCGGGACGCGCTCACGCGCCGCCGGACCTGCGAGAACGTCCGACGCGTCGGACCGTACCTTCCAGAAGGGGTAGATCGCTGGGAAACGTCCTACTGACGCCTTTCAGACATTTGTCCGTAATGCCCACGTTCCATACCGGGCCGGTTCAACCGGTTACGGACCCGATCGGCATGCGCCCAGCCGCCCTCCGCCACAACACATCGATCATCAATGGCTACTTTCCGCGACGGCGCGATCCCGTCACAGCCCCCCGCGCCTCCGCCAGAACCCCGCGAGCCGGCCCGTCGCGGACGGGCCGGCTCGCGGAGCGGAACGGCGGCTAGACCCCGCCGTCCCAGAGCTTCTTGTACTCGGCGGCCGAGTTGGGGTTCTGCCCACCGTTCAGGATCGTGGAGCAGACGTTCCCCGGCATCGGGTCGTCGTAGTAGGACTCGTAGCCCATGACGTCCTTGTTCGCGACGAACGTCTCCCACATCTTCTTGATGTAGAGCGGGTTGTCGCCGCCGGGGTTACCGGAGCAGGACGTGACGCCCCACTCACCGACGGAGAGCTTCTTGCCGTGGTCCCTGGCCATCTTGGCCGCGTAGCAGAGCCCGTTCGGGTCGTTGCACTGCCGGTCGAACGTGGCCTCGTCGGGCGACGGCGGGAACATGTCGTACGGGTCGATCCCGATGTAGTCGACGTACTCGTCACCCGGGTAGGCCGGCCAGGGCGTGCCCCCGTTCGGGACCGGCGAGTTGTGCGCGTTGAAGGTCCAGTCGATCTTTATGTTCGGGTCGGTGGACCGGATCGCGGTGGCGACGTTCTGGAAGCACTTCACCCAGTTCGTCGGGTCGGCGTCGACGTGCCAGTACATGAAGTCGCCGTTGAACTCCCAGCCGATCCGCACGATCGAGTCGCCACGGTTGTGGTTCACCAGGAAGGTGCCGAACCGCTTCCACTGATCGTTGTAGGCCCCGGTCGCGCACTCCGCGTTGTTGCCGACCCCCTCCGGGTACAACGGCTGGCTGATCACCAGCTTGCCGGGGAAGTTGGCGAAGTCGTTGACCGGCCAGCTCGGCTCGACGATCGGGTCCCAACCCTGCTCACGGACCGTGAACACATGGGCGAGGTCGACCTGCCGGCCTCGCCAGCTGCCAAAGTCCAGGTAGGGCTGCATCTCGTTCGCCGGGTGGACGCCCGACATCCACGGAAGGCCGGACAGCTTGCCGGCGGTGTCCAGCTTGCTCGTGTCCGCCGGCGCCTGGGGGGCGGGAGCGGTCGATGGCGTGACCGTCGGAGCCGGCACCGGCTCACCCACGGCCAGCTGGCCGGTGGCCTTCCGCTCGCCCTGCGAGGCGGTCACCGACACGTTTCCGGCGAAGCCGGCCGGCACCTGGAACCCGAGCAGGAAACGACCCTCGCCGCCGGTCTTCATGGTGGCGGAGCCGCCGAGCTGGTCGGTGACGGCGTCGATCTTCACGTCTTGGGAGGGCAGGAAGCCCCGACCCCCGACGAGCACGATGTCGGTGTCGAACAGCACGATCGCCAGCGCCGGCACGCCGGGCACGGCGCTGCTCTGCCCGCCCTGGTCGAGCGGCGTCGCGGCCGCTGACGGCGTGGCCGCCGGCGTGGTCTCCGCCGGCGTGGTGGCCGCCGAGGCGGCCGTCACGCCGGGCACCAGCACCGCCAGCAACGCGACGGCGAACAGGCTCGCCAGCGCGGCGAGCGCGCGTCGGCGGGAGCGCCGCCGACGGTAGGGACGCCGGATGGGTCCGCCCGCCGACACGGCGGGCATGAAATCGACGGCTCGCTGAACCGGACGGCTCGCCGGAGGGGACGGGCGGCCGTTGTCTGCCAAGGCCATGCGGACGCGCTGCCTTTCGGTTGTGGCGGGCGAGTCGGCGACCGCGTGGGCCGGCCCGTCCTTCCGCCGTGGGCGTGAAGCATCCGGGAGGTGTCGGCGCACGTCGGGGGCGGCGGCGCGCGGCTCCGTCCCCTCCGGAGTGGCCGTAACGGCCCTCCCAAACGGCGCCCGCCACCGTGCCCTGGACGACGTGCCGAATACCGGCGCACCCTCGGATACACGGCATTACTTGATCAGATGCATGGTAATCGCCGCGCCGAGGCCAGCGACAGCGCCCACCGGGAAACACTTCCGGACATTCTGGGACGCCTGTCCGCATGTGCGTCGCGATTCCGACAAATAGGCGCCAACCGCCGCCAGAGAACGCCGCGCGACCTACATTCGATCTACCAGGACACAACGACTAGGCCGTTGGTACCCCCACTCAAGGAGCACGCCCGCCGACCGGCCCGCTGGTCGGCGGCCCCTGCCGGCGGGCTCTGCTGGCAGGGGACACGGACCAGCGGTCCTCGGCCAGCGGTCCTCGGCCAGCGCGTCGACGCTGACGCGGTGAAGGCCCTTAGCCCACCACGAGCGCGTCGTCCGCTGGATGCTCCACCACGACCGGGTCCTCCGTGCCGTCGGTCACAGGCAGCACCCTGATGCCCCAGGGCAACAGAGCACCGTCGAGACGGACCTCCATCGTCCGGGTGCCCCGCTCGGTCGACGGCGCGAGCCGGGCGAGCGCCTGACCCTCGGCGAGCTCGGCTGGCGGAAGGGTCCCGGGGCGGGCGACGAGCACCAGCTCGGGCACGGCGCCCCCGCTGCGGACCCTGACCCGCAGGACGCGCCGCCGCCAGCCGGCCCGCGCCACCGAGTAGGCGACCCAGGGCTCCCCCGAGCCGCCCTCGGGCGGCTCGTCGGCCAGATCGTCGTCCGCGTCCTCGTCGGGTTCCGCGGCCATCTCCACACCGTCGTCGAACTCGTCGCCGGGATGGCCGGCGGCCGGCGGCGCGGTGGCGGGGTCCGTGAGCTCGGCCGGCGGCGAGACGGCCAGATTGTCCTGGTACTCGCCGCGACTCGACGACCCGGCACCGTCACCTTGCTGGCCGTCCGGGCCGGCCGGGGCGAACAGGCCGCCGTGCATCGCCGGCAACGTCCACCCGGGCCGCGGGCCCGGCGCCGGGCCGTTCGCGGGCGGATGCCAGGCGGGCAGGGCGAGCGCCGGAAAGTGCCCGTCCAGGCCAGCCGTGTCCGCCGGAGCCGCGGGAATCCACGGCGGAAGGGTGGCCGGGCCCGCCGGGCCCTGAGCCGAGGCTGGCGGGCCCTGAGCCGGAGCTGGCGGGCTCGCCCAGCCCGCCGCGCCCGGCCACCCGCCCGCCTCGGGCGTTGACGAGGGCGGGGGCGACTGGGGCGACGGTGCCGGTGGCCGGGGGGGCTCCTGGCCGGGCTGGGTCTGTGCCCCCGGCCTCGGCACGACGGGTAGCCCGGCGCCCGCGGTCGGCGGGTTCACCATCGGCGGCAGCGGCCCGGGCGGGCGCCGCCGGGCCCCGCGACCCAGCCGGCCCCCCCCAGCCCGGGATGCGGAGCCGACCCCGGCCCCGCTCCCCACAGCGACACGGGCGGCGGCGGCCCGGGCAGAGGCGGACCCGGCATCCCCGCCGACGACATCGCGGCAGGCGGCGGCATGGACGGCGTCGCGGCCTGGGACGGCGCGGACGCCTGGAGCGGCGCGGGCGGCATCGGCGCGGACGGCGACCTCGGCGCCGCTCCCGAGGGTGACCCAAACTGCGCGCTGGCCGCCTGCT
>NZ_KI912266.1:2712055-2713961 GCF_000235425.2 Pseudofrankia saprophytica | reverse complement strand
ATGCGGCGCCCCACCGGGACGGGGCGGACCGGGAGGCATCCCCGCGGCCAGCGCCGGGCCGGGGGCTGGCATCGCGTCGGGGTGCTGCGCCGCGTGACCATGCGCCGGTACCACCGGCAGCGCCGAGGTCGCGGGCGGCACGGGCAGCGCGGCGCCGACGGGAGACGGCACCGGAAAGGCCCCGGTGGGCGTCGGCAGCGCCCCGGTGGGCGGACCGGGCGGCAGCGGCGTGAGATAGGACGGCTCCGGCGCGGCCGGGGCCGCCGGCACGACCATCGGCCCCGTACCGGCGAGGCCGGCCGGATGCGGTGCGGCGGGCGCCCTGGCGAGCAGCTCGGCGCCGGCGGCCGCGGCGCGCGGCTGGCCGTTCACGCGGAACACCGGGAAGCAGGACACGTAGTACGGCCAGCCGTCACGCGGCGCGGCGAGCCGCCAGCCGCCACCGCGCAGAGCCAGACCCGCGGTGGTCACCGTCGCCGCCGAGGCCGCGGGGTCGTCCGGGCTGGTCGGCATCCGGTCGCGCCGCCACAGCACCCTGGCCTCGGTGAGCCCCGGCGCGAGCCGGAAGAACAGCACCAGCTCGTCGCCCCGGTCCTCGGCACGCAGCTCCGTGACCCCGCCGGGGGCCACATGCTGGACCGGCCGGCCGACGACGCCCCGGCCACCGAGCACGCTGACCGGGGTGTAGATCACCGGCCCGGCCGCGGCCGAGTCCAGCAGCCGGCCGCGGCGGCTCGCGCCGACGAGGCGAGCGGGGCCCGTGGCGGTACCCAGCGCCAGGTCGGCGTTCTCCTGGCCCAACGGACCGGCCGCCGCGGATGGCTGCGTCGGGTACCGGCCGCCGGACGGCGCCATCGTGTCCGGCAGCACGCCCGGCGTGGCGTAGATCCGGACGTCCGACCCGGGCAGCGCCGTCCAGCGCAGCATGGTCTCGCCGGCCGCGAACGCGACCGACAGGTCGAGGACCGGCCGGGGCCGCAGCGCCACCGCGACCGAGGCCTCCACGCCCGGTGTGCGGGCGGGCGAGCCGTCCGCCTCGACGTACTCCACCGAGAGCCGGTACCGGTAGGTGACACCTGGCTGCACGTCCGGATCGGTCAGCACCCCGCCGCTGACCCGCGTGTGCCGGACCGAGCGGTCCACGTCGCGAGCATCACCGGTGGGCAGCGCGAGCCCCGAGGTGGGCGGCCCGGCGGCCCCGTCGTCGAGGGCCTCCATCGGGTCGACCGGATCGATCGCCTCGACCGCCCGCTCGACGGTCACCAGTTGAACGGGGCCCTCCAACCGCCATGTCAGCCGGACGCCGTCCGCGGTCTGCTGGGCTCGAAGCCCCTCGACGTCCCGGCTGAGGACCACCGGCACGGTCCGCGCAACCGGCGAGTAGCGGCTGCCGGAGACCGCCGTCACCTCGTAGTACACCGGCGTCCAGGCGGGCGCGCCGGCGTCGGTCAGCTCCGTGGCGGTGGTGGTGCCCAGAGCGAAGCGGGCCGGCGGGGCGCCGAGCGTCCCGGCGACCACCCGGTCCACCCGGAACGACACCGGCGTGGCCGTGTCGGCGGTCCGCCAGCGCAGCAGCACCGCCCCGCTGGCACCCGGGGAAGCACTCCCCGCCGGCGCCACGAGCAGGTCGACCGGCGCCGCGAGCGGGAGAGCGGCCAGCGCCGCGAGGGCCTCCGGGCTGTCGGACGCGCTCGCCAGCACGGCGACGAGCGCCGCCTCCCGCGCCGCCGGCGGCAGCGCGAGCGCCGCGTCCACCCGCCGGCGGATCATCGCCTGCGCCATGGTCAGCTCTTCGAGGACCTCGGCGGCGACCCGGCCGTCCGGGCCGGGCACGTCGGCCGCCTGCGCGACCAGCCACCGGGCCCGATCCAGCGCCGCCTCGGCCCGCCCGGCGCCGCGGTCGTCC